>NZ_JBFUMO010000017.1:0-27909 GCF_054049355.1 Roseateles sp. P5_E11
AGGTAGCATTGCGCACGCAGGATGCGCCCATTTCCCGGCGTGCCTGGCGCGGGTGTCCTCGGTGAGAACCGTGCGGCACCTCGATTGCCCGCCGGAGTTCCATGACCGCTGCGCTGCACCCACCCTGCGACCAAGCCGCCATCCGCCACGGCCCTCCGGCATCACCCTGCTCGCCGGCCAGGCAGCGGTGGGTGCTGGCGACCGCGATCCTCGCCTCCGGCATGGCCTTCATCGACGGCACGGTCGTCAACGTCGCACTGCCGGCAATCCAGAACGATTTGCATGCGACGCTGCATCAGGTGCAATGGGTCGTGGAGTCGTATGCGCTGTTGCTGGCCGCGCTGCTCCTGCTTGGCGGCGCGCTGGGCGACCGCTACGGGCGCCGCCGCATCTTCCTGCTGGGTGTGGCGATCTTCGGCGCGGCCTCGGTGCTGTGCGCGCTCTCAAGCGACGTGAACGCATTGATCGCCGCGCGCGCGTTACAGGGCGTGGGTGCAGCCCTGCTGGTGCCGGGGAGCCTGGCGCTGATCAGTGCCTCTTTTGACGAGCATGAACGGGGCCGGGCCATCGGCACGTGGGCCGGCTTCAGTGGCATCACGGCGGCCGTCGGGCCGGTGATCGGCGGCTGGCTGATCGACCATTACTCCTGGACTTGGGCCTTCATGGTGAATGCGCCGCTGGCCGCGCTGGTTGCGGCGATGGCGATGCTGCGGGTGCCGGAATCCCGCGACCCGCAAGCCACGGGGCGGCTGGACTGGCCGGGGGCGGCGCTCGTCACGGTGGGCCTGGGCGGCATCGTGTTCGCCTTCGTCGAAGGGCCGGCCCGCCAGTGGGATTCGCCCGCCGTGATCGCCGCCCTCGTGATCGGCATCGTCGCGATGGGGGCCTTCGCCTGGGTCGAGAAACGTACGCCTCGGCCCATGCTGCCGCTGCAGTTCTTTCGCGACCCCGTCTTTGCCGGCGCCAATGTGCTGACCTTGCTGGTCTACGCGGCCCTCGGCGGTGGCCTCTTCTTCGTGCCGCTGGCGCTGATCCAGGTCCATGGCCTGTCGGCCGCCGCCGCCGGAGCGGCGCTGCTGCCCTTTATCCTGATCATGTTTGCGCTGTCGCGCTGGGCCGGCGGCCTGGCCGACCGGGTCGGGCCGCGCACACCGCTGGCCATCGGCCCCGTGATTGCGGGCGCCGGCTTCGCTGCGCTGGCGCTGCCTTCCATCGAGGCCAATTACTGGACCGGGTTCCTGCCGGGCATCGTGGTGCTCGGCGTGGGCATGAGCGTGACGGTCGCGCCATTGACCACGGCCGTCATGAATGCGGCGGGCGCCGACGCGGCCGGCGTGGCATCGGGTATCAACAACGCGGTGTCCCGTGCGGCCGGCGTGCTGGCCATCGCTGCGCTGGGTGCATTGATGGCCTGGGCATTCGGTGTTGCGCTTCGAGGCCAGCTCGACCACCACGGCGTGCCTGCCGCTGTGGCGTCGCTGGTGCTGGAGCAACAGAGCCGGCTCGCGGCCATCGAGCTGCCGCGGGACATCGACGCAGCCACCCGAGCCGCGGCCCAGAGCGCCATCCACGAGGCTTTCATCAGCGGATACCGCTGGGTGATGGGCGTGAGCGCCGCGCTGTGCGTACTGGGCGCGGCGGTTGCCGCGATGTTGATGCGCAAGGTTGAGCGTTAAGACACGCAGTGCGCACGGGCTGACTTGGGACGCCTGTGCCAGAACCGACAGCGATTTGGAAGAACGCTTCCAGCCTAGTGCCGTCGCCCGCTTTGCAGCGAAAGCGGGCGTAACAGTCCGCCTGCGCGCCTCCCATACGATCGGCCGGTCCTCCATCGGTAAAGGCCCAGCCCGTGCGACGCCTCGGCATCACGATCATCCTCAGCCTTGCTGCCACCACTCATGCGGGTGCTCGGGAATGCGAGCGACTCTGCAACACGCAGGCCCAGCCTTTGCCCGCTCAGGACGGCAAGCCATGACCCCGATTCAGCAATGGCATGCCACCCGCAGCCTGCGCCTGCTGCTGCAGACGCTGCGCGACTTGATGGTCTCGATGGGGCCGCTGCTACTGCTCGGCGGAGGCCTGCTGGTCGCTGCCTACTGGTGGCTGGATCCGCAGCCGCCGCGCCAGGTAAGGCTAGCGACCGGCCCGGCCGGAAGTGCCTACGCCAGCTTCGGCGAGGGCTATGCGAAAGCGCTGGCACGCGAGCGCATCCAGGTGGAGCTGATCGCCAGCGAAGGCGCGCAGGACGATCTGGCCCATCTGCGCGCGGGCACGGTCGATGTGGGCTTCGTACGCGGCGGCATGGCCGATCCGGTGACCGATACCGAGGCCGGCATCGTCTCGCTGGGCAGTCTGTTTTACGAGCCGATCTGGATCTTCTACCGCCGCGATCTCGGCATCGCGCGCCGCCAGCCCGGGGGCGAACTGCAGCGCCTGGACCAGCTGCGCGGCCTGCGAGTCAATGTGGATCAGGACGGCAGCGGTGTACCGCAGATTGTTGAGAAGCTGCTGGCGCTGAACCAACTGAAGCCGACCGATCTGCGGCTGTCCAATCTGGCGCCCGACGCCGCGGGTGAGGCGCTGCGCCAGGGGCGGCTGGATGCCACGGTGCTGATCTCGGCGCCGCAGGCCCGCCTGATCCGCGAGCTGCTGCGCGACCCGGCCATTGCGCTGATGGCCTTCGAGCAGAACGAGGCCTATTCGCGCCAGCTGCCCTTCCTGTCCACCGTGAGGCTGCCGCGTGGTGTGGTGGGCCTGGCAGCCGATTTACCGCCGCACGACGTGCCGCTGCTCGCCACCACCACCGCACTGCTGGCGCGCGAGCAAACGCACCCTGCGCTGCGCCAGCTGTTCGCGCAGGCGGCCCTGGGTCAGCACAGCGACGCCGGCTGGTTCAATGGCGCGCGCGACTTCCCCAACACCCGCACCAGCGAGCTGCCGGTCAGCGCCGAGGGCGATCGCGCGATCAACGGCACGACGCCGGCGTGGGCGCGCTACCTGCCCTTCTGGGCCGGCAATCTGCTGGAACGCATGTGGCTGGTGGTCGGCGGCCTGCTGGTGCTGATGCTGCCGCTGTCGCGCGTGGTGCCGCCCCTCTACACCTTCCGCGTGCGCTCGCGCGTGTTCCGCTGGTATGCGCGGCTGCGCGAGGTGGAAGCAAAGCTTGAAACCGGCGCAGGCGAGCGCGGCGCTTTACTCGACGAGCTGGATGAGCTGGACCGCGTCACACACCGCATTGCGGTGCCGCTGTCCTATGCCGAAGAGCTTTACGCGCTGCGCAACAACATCTATGCGGTGCGCAAGCGCCTGCTGGCGCAGCGGTCCCGGCCGACAGACGGACCGACCGACTAGTCAACAAGCGGCGCGGCGGCGTGCTGCCTGTCCGTTCTGCCATCCAGTCCGACCCCGGGATGAGCGGACCGGCTGTGAGAAAGGCACTGTTGGACGGTGGCAGCTGCCTTGGCTTTCCGAAAGTCCGGTATCCGCCGCCTGAAGCAGCCCAAGCTCAAAACTGCGCGGCGCCCGGCGTCCCGCAAAGACCGCCTCGCATCTCTCGCTGCTCAAGCAGCAACGCTACGACAGCAACCGGAACAGCATATTGGGATGGATGGGCAGGTCCATCAGGCCGGCCACGCCCATCAGCACGCCGAAGAAGGTGGGCAGCAGGGCCACGAAGTACAGCGGCCAGAGCCGGGTCAGCGCCGTCACGGCCAGCAGGGCGATGGCGATGGCGAGCAGGGCGTCGGACAAGTCGAACTGGTCGTCGCGGYGGTTCAGCGTCTCGTAAGCGGTCTGGGCTGCCTCGGCCTGGGCCTTGAGTTCGTCGCGCTTCTTGAGCTGATCGGCCGCCTTGGCGCGGTAGCCAGCGATGGCTTTGTCGTAATCGCCAGCTTGCGTGGCCGGCGCGCCGCCCTTGGCCAGCTCGAGCTGGGTGGCGCTGGACTCGGCTACGTCGGCGCGGATCGTGCGGGCCTGGAAGTAGGCMCAGTAATCGAGCTTGTCGGCCTGGGCCTGCTGCATGCCTTGCACGATGTTGTCGTCCTTGACCTTGCAGATGCCCATGAAGGTGGCCAGGATCGCCACCGTGATGGCGACAGCGGCGTTCAGGCGCGCGGTGCGCGCCTCCTGCGCGGCTTCGGCGGCCTGGTCGATGAGGTCTTTGGGATCGAGGTCCATGGAAGGGGTGTGTAGTTGGCAGCGGAACTATGCGCGCAGCACGGGCCTTGTCTGTGGCAATCTCGCGGCCTTCAGTTCCTGCGCAGGCCGAATGAAAGCCAAGACACTGTTGCTGACATTGCTGTTTGCCGTCACCGCCACGGTGCGGGCTGAGCCCGTCACTTTCGCGCTGGAGGCGCCTCAGGCGCGCCGGGTCTTCCTCGCCGGCGAGATGACGGACTGGGACAAGCACAAGCAGGCCATGGCGCGCGGCGCCGATGGCGTCTGGCGCGTGCGCCTGGACCTGGCGCCGGGTCAGTGGCTCTACAAGTTCGTCGTCGACGGCCGCTGGGTACATGACCCGGCCACGCCAGACCACGATGCCGACGGCCAGGGCGGCCAGCATTCCTTCGTCTTCGTTGGCGAAGGTGCATGGACGCCACCGGCCACCGGTCGAGGCCGTGTCGAGACGTACGAGGTGGCTTCCGCCGCCTTCGGCCGGACCGACAAAGTCAACGTCTATCTGCCGCCCGGCTTCGAGCGCGGCCAGGCCCTGCCGGTGCTGACGCTGCTGCACGGCGGCGGCATGGACGCCGACCAGTGGTTTCGCACCGGCCACATCGAGCGCTATGCCGACCGCCTCATCGCCAGCGGCCGTGCACGGCCCTTCGTCATCGTCATGCCCAGCAGCAACGGCCGGCGCTACGACGGCCCGGCCGAGCGCTTCATCGTCGACGAGTTGCCGGCCTGGCTGAAGGAACAGTACGGCCTCTCACCCATACGCGCGCAGTCGGCCATCGCCGGTATGTCCCTGGGTGGCTATGGCTCGGTCAAGCTGCCGCTGGCGGCGCCGCAGCGCTGGGGCTATGCCTTCGCGCTGAGCGGCTGGTATCCGGACGAGCTGATCGCCGAGGTCCAGCGCGCCGGGCGGCTGCCGGTGCCACTGGTGCTGCGCTGCGGCAGCGAGGACGAATTGGTCACGACGAATCGCGCACTTCAGGCGGCGCTGCGCGCCCAGGGCCAGGCGCCCGACTATCGCGAGGACGCCGGCGCCCATACCTTCCACTACTGGAGCCACGTGACGGCGGAGATGCTGGAGGGCGTCGACGCCTACTTCCGTCGCGCCGGTCCCTGAAGATTCGCTGATCGCGGCGTTCAGGCCAGCGGCGGCGCGGCGCAGAGTGAGCCGCTGGCGGAGATCGCGGGCGCGAGTGCGGTGATCACTTCGTCGAGTGCGGCGTCGACGGCGGCGCCATGGATGCCGGCGATGCACGCCCGCTCCAGCCGCAGCGCGGCTTCGCGCAGCCCGTCCATGCCAAAGGTGCCGGCCAGGGATTGAAGGTCGTGCGCCAGGCGGCGCCCGGCCGCCGCGTCGCCGGCGTTGCGCGCGGCATCGAAGTCCTGTTCAAAGCTGCGGTATTTCTCGGCAAAGCCGCCGAGGGCACGTCGCAGCAGCGCGGCGTCGCCGCCGAGGCGGCCCAGGGCGCCGGCCATGTCGATGCCCGGTGTGGGCAGGCCCACGGCGGCAGCGCTGCCGTTGTCGGCCGGCGCGCGGGGGCGCACCCAGCGTGCCAGGGTGGCATACAGGTGCGCCACGTTGATCGGCTTGGCRACGTGGTCGCTCATACCGGCCGCGAGCGCCTTCTCGCGGTCGCCCAGCATTGCGTTGGCGGTCATGGCGATGATGGGCAGGTCCTGCCAGCGCGGCTGCTGGCGCAGCCGCTGCGTGGCCTCGAAGCCGTCCATCTCCGGCATCTGGCAGTCCATCAGTACGGCGTCGTAGTCGTGCGTGGCCAGCCGCTCCAGGGCCTCGCGGCCATTGCAGGCCATGTCCACCGCGATGCCTATGCGGCCGAGCAATTCGGCGGCGAGGTCGCGGTTGATCTCGTTGTCCTCCACGAGCAGCACCCGTGCGCCGTCCAGGCGCACGTCGAGCCGCGGCGGCAGCGGGGTAGCGGCGTGCTCGCCGCCCAGGCCCGACGCTTGGGCACAGGCGTCCAGCAGCGACCAGGGCGTCACCGGCCTGGCCACCATCACGGTGGCCGCCGCCAGCGCGGTGGGTGGGTCCTGGCGGCCCGCCTCGGCCAGCAGCACCAGGGCCGGCAAGCCGCCCGTAGCCTGGGCGGCGAGGCGGCGCGCGAAGTCCGCCAGGTCCAGGCCGGCCAGCGGATGCTCCAGCACGGCCAGGTCGTAGCCTTGCGCCGCGTCCTCTGACAGCCGCGCCAGCGCCTCGGCGCCGCTGGCGGCGCAGTCAACCTGCAGCCCTGCCTGAGTGAGCGTCGCGGCATGCAGTTGGCGTGCCGCGGCATGCGCAAYGACCACCAGCGCCCGCCGCCCGTGCAGGCCGGCGGCGGGCTGGGCGTTTGTCGCCTCGGGCAATGCCGCCAGGCTCAGCATGAACGAGAAGCGGCTGCCCCCGCCGGCTGGGCTGTCGACCTCGAGTTCACCGCCCATCAGCCGCACCAGCTGGCGGCTGATCGCCAGCCCCAGCCCGGTGCCGCCGTGGCGGCGGCTGGTCGCGGCGTCGGCCTGCTCGAAGGGCTCGAACAGACGCTGCCTGAGCTCGTCGGAAATGCCCATGCCGGTGTCGCAGACCACGAAGCGCAGCACCGCCCGCTCGCGCTCGCGGCTCACCGTCTCGACGCTCACCTGCACCTGGCCGTGATCGGTGAACTTGACCGCGTTGCCGGTCAGGTTGAGCAGCACCTGGCCCAGGCGCACGGGGTCGCCCAGCAACTGCCGCGGTGGGTCGCCCTGCACCGAGAACAGCAGCTCCAGCCCCTTGTCCTGCGCCTGCGGGCCCATCATGGAGGCCAGGTTGTCCAGCACCTCGGGCAGGTCGAAGGGCAGGGTCTCGACGACCAGCTTGCCGGCTTCGATCTTGGAGAAGTCGAGGATGTCGTTGAGGATGGTCAGCAGCGAGCGCGCCGCGCGGTTGACCTTCTGGATGTGCACGCGCTCGCGGGGCGGCAGCGCGCCTTCCAGCGCCAGGCCCGACATGCCGATGATCGCGTTCATCGGCGTGCGGATCTCGTGGCTCATGTTGGCGACGAAGGCGCTCTTGGCGATGCTGGCCGCTTCGGCGGCGTCGCGCGCCTGGCTCAGCTCGGCGGTGCGCTGGCCCACGGTGTCCTCCAGGGCCGTGTGCTGGCGGCGCAACTCGGCATCGCGCGCGTGCAGCGCGCCCATCAGCGCGTTGAAGCCCTCGCCCAGCCGGGCCAGCTCGTCGGCACCTTCGACCGGCACGCGGCGGTCGTAGTCGGCGCTGACGCGCACCTCGTCGACCACCGCCGCCAGCGTGGCCAGCGGCCGGCCGATGGAGTGTTGCAGCGCCCACAGCAGGCCCAGCATCACCGCGGCCCCCAGCAGCACCAGCGCAGCGCCGAAAGCGACCATGGCGGCCAGGTTCTGCCGCTGCAGCTCAGCCAGGCTGGTGACCAGGACCAGGCGCGCATCGCCGTCCAGCGCCTGCACCCAGCGGGCCGCGCCGAGCCCGGTTGCCAGTGCAAAGCCCGGCTCGCTGCCGCCGCCCGGCGCTGCAGCCGGCCACTCGACGGCCTGCGGCGCGCGCAGCTGCGCGAGCAGCCGCCCGTCGGCCAGGCGCAACTCGGCCGACAGCACCAGCGGGTTGGGGCGCAGCGAGTCCAGGATCTCCTGCGCGCGCCGCGCGTCACCGAAGGCGACCGCCGCCTCGGCACCGACAGCGATCAATTGCGCCATGGGTTCGACCTGGGCGCGGGCGCGCTGTTCGAGGGTCAGGCGCTGCACCAGCACCAGGCCGGCCGCGCCCGCGGCGAATACCAGCACCGCCGCCACCAGCAGCGACAGCATCAGCACGCTGCGGATGCGGCGCGGTCGCGCGGCGTTCACCTCAGCCTCCGCAGGCTGCCGTGCTCGACCACTTCACTGGACACCTCGAGCAGCTTTGCCGGGATGCCCAGCGAGGCCCGGCGTGCCTGGTCGAGATTGATGCTCATCTCGATGTGCTCGCCGGGCAGCAGGCGCACGACGCCGCCCTCGCTGAGGAATTCCGGCGCATTGCCCACGGTCAGGACCGGCAGGCCGCTCAGCTGCGCCAGTGCCGCACGCCGCGCCGACGAACTGATGGCGCCGACGAAGACGATGTGGCAGCTGGCGAGTGCCTCGGGCGACACGGCGCGCCTGACGGTGAACGGCCGGCCCTGTTCGAGCCGGCCCTGGAAGGTCTGCTCCAAGGAGGCGTCGAAGTGGTTCTCGTCAACGGTGCAGACGTTCCAGGGCATGGTGCCGTCGGCAAAGGCCCGCGACGGCCAGGTGACGTAGCGGGCGAAGTTGCGCATGAACGCGGCCTCGACCCGGGACTGCCGCTCGACCAGCGGCGCCTGCGCGCCGGCCAGCGGCCCCAGCACGCAGGCCAGGGCCGCCAGCGCGACGGAGCGTCCGAAACGCACGGCGGCCCTCACCAGGCCGCTTTCAAAGCCAGCAGCCACTCCCGGGGCCGCGAACGCGTGCTCTGCGAGGGGTGGTAGTGCCGGTCGAGCAGGTTCTTGCCGGACAGCTCGATCGACATGCGGCGCCCGCCGTCCAGCCACGCGTAGCCCGCCAGGGCGTCGATCAGCGCATAGCTCTGCCGCGCCGCCGCCGGGCCCTCGGGCAACAGCGTCTGGTCCCGCACGACGTGGGCCCCGCCGGCCAGGTAGAGCCCGCCAGAGAAATCATGCCGCGCCCAGAGGTTGAACAGATGCGGTGCGCTCATCTGCAGCCGCGCGCCGTGCAGCAGTTGGGCGCTCTTGTAGTTGATGCGCTCGGCGGCATTCAGCGTCGCCGGATCGCGCGACAGCAGGGCCGCGTCGTTGCCGCTGTACTCCAGGATGCGGGCGGCGGTGCGGCTGTAGGCCAGGTAGATCTGCCAGCCCGCGGCCGGCAGCAAGGTGGCATCGAACTCGATGCCGCGCGAGCGCTGCTGGCCGCTCTGGACGTTGTAGATGACGACGTTGCCCGAGCTGTCGGTCTGCGCCAGGTCGTTGACGGCGTTGCGGTTGCGCAGGTCGAAGGCGGTCAGCGTGGCCGTGGCGCGGCCGTTCAGCAGCTCCGCCTTGACGCCCAGGTCCCAGCCGCTGCCGCGCGTCGGCAGGGCGGGTGCGTGCGTGCCGTCGGGCCGGTTCAGCACCTGCGCGACGGGCACGAAGGAGCGTGCGAACGAGGCGAACAGCGACCACTCGGGCGCCAGGCGCAGCAGGGCGCCGTATTGCGGCGTCAGCTCATGCGTGGAGAAGGGCTGCGACGTGGCGGTGATCCGGTCGTCGACCCGGGCACGCGCGGCGGTGTAGCGCAGGCCGGCCAGCAGCAGCAGGTCGTCGTCAAGCAGCCCGAGCGTGGCGCCGGCATAGGCCGAGCGGTCCGTCTGGTGCAGGCTGCGGTCGGCGCGGTTCTCGGTCAACGCCGACAGCGGGATGTCCACCTGGCGGTTCCAGGTCGATGGGTCGCGCAGGTCCCACAGCGGCAGGGGCGAGGCGATGGGGCGGCTGCCCAGGGCTGGGTCGTTGGGCGCCTGCGCCGCCGTGTTGTCGAAGCGCCGCCTGAGCGACTGCGCGCCGAGCAGCAACCGCAGGCTGGCACGGTCGAAGCGGTACACGCCGACGCCGTCGGCGGTCAGCGTCTCGGCCTGGTTGGTGTAGGTCTGGCGACGCAGGCGGCGGCCCTGCAGAAACGTCTGGTTGTCGGACATGCCGAGGTTGCCGGAGAACAGCGCATCGATGGCGAAGCGCAGGCGTGAGTAGCCGGCGCGCAGATGCCAGTGGTCGCTCGCCTCGACATCGACCCAGCCGCTGGCGCCCGTGCTGTCGCTGCGGCGGTAGTCGACGTCGGACATGCTGTTCCAGTCGTCTGGCAACCCGGGCACGTCGACGCCGGCGCGATTCGGGTCGGCCGCGGTCGGCACGAGGCCTGCCTGCCTGCCGTAGCCGGGCTTTTGCATCAGCTGCGGGGCTTCGCGCTTGCTGTACTGCTCGGCCTTGAGGGTCACGCTGACGCGGCGGTCCGGTGTCCAGCGCAGCGAAGGTGCCAGGGTGGTGGCATGCGCGTCGTAGGGCCGCCAGTAGTGGATGTCCTGGTCGAACGAGGCTGCGACACGCAGCAGCAGGTCGGGCCGCAGCGGCGTGCCCATGTCGGCGTCGAGCCGGTAACGGCCGTAGCTGCCGGCGCCCACCTCGACCTCGGCGAAGGGCTGGGGCCGCGGGCTCTTCGTGATCACGTTGACGATGCCGCCGGGCGCCACCTGGCCGTACAGGAAAGAGGACGGCCCCTTGACGATCTCGATGCGAGAGGCGCTGGTGAGGTCGAAGATCGACGGGCCGACGAAGCCGTCGCGCAGCACCTGGTAGGCGCCAGGCACCTGGCTCACCGCAAAGCCGCGGATCGCCAGGTTGGCATTGCCCTCATTGAAGTCGTTGCTCCGGTAGGTCACGCCCGGCGAATAGCGGGCCACGTCGAACAGGCCTTGCGGCTTCTGGTCGCGGATGAATTGCTCGTTGAAGGCCTGGATGGCGAACGGCAGGTCGTGGATCGGCGCGTCGAAGCGCGAGGCGGACACGGCGTGGGCGGCGCGATAGCCGCGGTCGAGGTTGGCGGCGACATCGAAGGGCGACAGCCGCACCTGCACGAGTTCGCCGATGTCGAGGTCGGCGACGCTGGAGGAACTCGCCGCGACCCCGGTGGCAGCCGCCAGGCCGGCGGCCAGCACCAACAGCTGCGCTGCGCCCGCGACCCGCAAGCGCATGGCGGTTCCCTGTCTCCTGCCCCCGGCTGCTGTCATCGATCACTCGATTCCATTGGGCTTGTTTGCATCGAGTTTATGCCTGTGCGCCGCCGCAAGGGGCGGCCTGCCGTTCAGGCCTGCACGACGTTGCGGCCCTGGCCCTTGGCCCGGTAAAGCGCCGCATCGGCGCGCGCCAGCACCGCGCCGCCACTGGCATCGGCGCGTTCGGCTTCGGCGATGCCGAAGCTGGCGCTGAGCGACCAGTCCTGCTCCAGCCACCGCAGTGGCGCCATATTGACCAGCCAGCGCATGCGCTCGGCCACCAGCGCCGCGCCGGCGATGTCGGTGTCGGGCAGCAGCACGCAGAATTCCTCGCCACCCAGGCGGCCGAAGCGGTCCACCTCGCGCACGCAGGGCTGCAGCTCCTTGACCATCAGGCGCAAGGCCGCGTCGCCGGCGGCGTGGCCCAGTGTGTCGTTGAGCTGCTTGAAGCGGTCCATGTCGATCATGACCAGGGCATAGCCGCGGCCGCGCGCCAGCCAGGCGTGGGCGCGCTCCAGGGCCCGGTCGAAGGCGCCGCGGTTCAGCGTGTCGGTCAGCGGGTCGCGCTCCAGCAGGCGCTCGATGCGCGTGATCAACCGCATCAGCACCAGGAAGGCCAGCGTCGCGTTCTGCAGCAAGGCCAGCACCAGGGCCGTCCACAGAAAGGCGATGTTGAACCCGGTGGGCATGCGCAGGTCGGGTGTGCGGCCGGGGTTGACGAAGGTCTCCAGGCCGCGCGCCGCCATCAGCGCCGCGATGAGGAACAGGGGCAGGGCCAGCGGCGCGGGCGTGCGCCGGCCGCCGGCCGAGCGCGCCAGGCTGCGCCAGGCGACAACGCCGGCCACCAGCGTCAGCGCGGCGCCGGCACCGTTGACGATGCGGGCCTGCCAGCGCAGGTCGCCTTCATAGGGCAGCGCCAGCAGCAGCAGCGCCGTGGCAGCCACGGCGGCGGCGCCGGGCTTCCAGTTCAGCGCCCGCGTCGTGATGCCCGGCACCGCCGCGCCGAGCAGCGCGAAGGAGGCGATGGCGAGCACGTCGCCGGGCCAGTAGGTCAGGGCGTCGGGCAGCACACCTCGCAGCACATGCAGGGTCAGCGAACCGGCGGCGGCTGCGTTCGCTCCGGCCATCGCCAGCGAGGCCCGCGGCGCGATGCGCGCGACCAGGGCCAGTGCCATCCACACCAGGGTCGCCGCCGCCGCGACGAAGATGATGCTGGCCAGCAGCGTCTGGGTCTGCGCTGGCGTGATCATGCCGTGGCGATCCCGCCGAGGTGCGTTGCCACGCAGACGCGGTTGCGGCCCTCGGCCTTGGCGCGGTAGAGCTCGCCGTCGGCGCGCGCCATGCCGACTTCGCCCCGCGGGTCGTCGGCCACCGGCAGGGCCACGCCGAAGCTGGCCGACAACGGCAGCTCCACGTCTTTCCAGCGCAGCGGCTGGGCGGCCAGGCTGTGGCGCAGGCGCTCGGCCACGCTGGCGGCGGTGGCGAGATCAGCGGGGCCGGCCAGCGGCAGCAGCGCGCAGAACTCCTCGCCGCCCAGGCGCCCCAGGCAGTCCACCTCGCGCAGGCAGGCCTGCCAGACGCGCACGCAATGCTGCAGGGCCGCGTCACCGGCCTGATGGCCGTGCTGGTCGTTGACGCGCTTGAAGTGGTCGATGTCGATCATGGCCAGCGCGAAGCCGCGGCCGCGTTGCAGCTGGGCCTGGGCCTCGCCGAGCGCCTGCTCGAAGGCGCGGCGATTGAGGGCGCCGGTCAGCGGGTCGCGGTAGGTCAGGTGCTGAATGCGCGTGATGAGGCGCCAGATCATCAGCGCGATCAGGCTGAGGGTGATGGCGGCGGTGACGACGAACCACAGCGCCGCGCGCGCCGGCGACGGCAGTTCGCCATTGAGGATGTGGTCATCCCAGCCCGGCACGAGCAGCAGCTCCGCGGCGTGCGTCAGCGTCACGGCTGCCATTGCGGCGAAGGGCAGGGTGGTGCATGCGGTGACGACGCGCGACAGCTGGTTGCCGATGCCACGCACGACCTCGCGCACGGACAGCAGGGCCAGCAGCGCCACGCTGAAAGTGCTGGCCACCTGCGGCGCCAGGCCCGAGCCGCTGGCCAGGCCCAGCGCGATGCCGATGGCACCGAGGCCGCCTATCCAGCTGATGTCGCGCGGGCGCTGGCGGCTGCGCAGCATGCGGCGCAGCGCCATCAGCAGCAGCACGGCACAGGCCAGCAGGCCGAACTCGGGAATCGCCTGGCGCAGCAGGCCGGGCCAGCCGGCCATGCAGTCGCCGCAGCCCTGGGAGGCGATGCGCACCAGATGAGCCGCCGCCATCAGCCGGCCGGCGCGCGGCGCGATGCGAAAGGTCTGCGCGAGCGTCAGCCAGGCCAGGGCCGCCATCAGATTGAAGAGGGCGCTGACCTTGAGGACCGTCGGGACGTCGAGGAATTCCATGCAGCGAGGTGGGCCTGTGAACGCTACGGCAATGGGCTGAGAAGGCTCGCCGCCAGGGGCCAAGCAAGGCGCAGCACGCCGCCCGCACTCATGTGCGGGCAAGYGGTGCAACGCCGAGTGGCCCCTGGCGGCGAGCCTTCCCGCAGGCTTGTGACCAGAAAGGCCGCGCGCCGCGTTGCAAATCCTCGCCGGGTACCCCACCCCGCTCCGGTTTGCGCCTTGCTCGCAGCCTTTCTGGTCACAACTCAGCCTATTGCCGTAGCGTTCACAGTCCCCGGACGCGCATCTTCTCCGACAACGCCACAATGCCGGCCATGTCGGCTTGGGTACTGATCACCGGAGGCTCGCGTGGCATTGGAAGCGCGACGGCGCTGCGTTGCGCCGAGGCCGGCTGGGACGTGGCCATCAACTATGCCCAGGATAGCCTCGCTGCGGACAAGCTCGCGGCCAGATTGCACGGACTCGGCCGGCGCGCGCTGACCCTGCAGGCCGACGTGGCCGACGAAGTTCAGGTGGCGGCCATGTTCGAGCAACTGGACGCGGCCGGTGGCCGGCTGGCAGGCCTGGTCAACAACGCCGGCATCGTGGCGCCGGCGGCGCGGCTGGAGGCGATGACGACCGAGCGCTGGCGCCGCCTCTTCGACGTCAACGTGATCGGCACGCTGCTGTGCTGCCAGCAGGCCGCGCGGCGCATGAGCACCCGGCAGGGCGGCGCAGGCGGTGCGATCGTCAACCTCAGCTCGCGCGCGGCCGAGTTCGGCTCGGCGGGCATCTATGTGGACTACGCCGCCACCAAGGGCGCCATCGACACCCTGACCAAAGGCCTGGGGCGCGAACTGATCGGCGAGGGCATCCGCGTCAATGGCGTGCGGCCCGGCATCATCGAGACCGACATCCATGCGGCCAGCGGCATGGACGCGAGTAGCGCTGTGTCGACCATTCCGATCCAGCGCCTGGGCCGGCCCGAGGAGATCGCCGAGGCCATCGTCTGGCTGCTGAGCGATGCGGCCAGCTACACGGTCGGCACCTTGCTGGATGTGGCTGGAGGCCGCTAGCGCTTCTCGACCAGCGTCGATTCAACGCCGCTCTCGTCGCGCAGCCGAACGGCGGTGGCACGCGCCTCGTCGGCGCTCGGGAAGGGCCCGGCGCGCAGCCGGTGCACGCCGCCTTCGCGGACGACGGTCAGCAGCGGCAGCAGCGTCAGGTCGGCCTCGGCAATGCGCTGGCGTAGGCTTTCAGCGCCGTCCAGCTTGGCGAAGGCGCCGAACTGCAACCAGGCGCTCGGGCCGGTGCCCGCCACGGTGCCGGTTGTCTCGCGCTGCGGCGCGCCGGGCGGCGTGTCGGGCACAAAGACAGGCGTCGGTTCGCCCGCCGGCTTCTGGAAGCTGCCGGCGCGGATCTCGGCATAGGTGATGCGCCGCACCTCCACCGGCGCCACGCCGCGCAGCAGGTCGAGCTTGAGGGCGGCCGTGTAGCTGAGGTCGACGATGCGGCCCTTGTGGAAGGGGCCGCGGTCGTTGATGCGCACGATGACCTCGCGGCCGTTGGCCGGGTTGCGCACGCGGGCATAGCTGGGGATGGGCAGCGTCGGATGAGCCGCCGTCATCGCATACATGTTGTAGACCTCGCCGCTGGCGGTGGGCCGGCCGTGGAACTTGCGGCCGTACCAGGAGGCCAGGCCGCGGTCGGCATAAGGGCTGTCGCCGGTGATGGGCTCGTAGCGCTCGCCCTGCACCTCATAGGGCTTGTTGGGGCCGCCGCTGCGCACGGGCTCGATGCGCGGCGCGGCGTCGGGCACCTTGGCGAGGTCGGACGGCGGATTGGTCAGCGGGCCGTCACGCTCGATGCCGACCGGCGCCACGGCCGAGCGGGTCGCGCAGCCGGTCATCAGTGCGAGCAGCAGCAGTGCGATGGGCAGGCCAGTATGCTGCACGCTGTTCCTGCAATGTCGAAGCCATGCCATGAGCAATTTCGTCTTTCCTCCAGCCGAGATCCCCAGTGCCGCCGTGCGCGGCACGGATGCCCGTTACGCGGTCAGCCGCATCTTCTGCGTCGGCCGCAACTATGCCGATCATGCCCGCGAGATGGGCGCCGACCCGACGCGCGAGCCGCCGTTCTACTTCACCAAGCCGGCCACGGCACTGACGCCCTCGGGCTCGACGGTGCCCTACCCGACCGAGACCCAAAACTACCACTACGAGATGGAACTGGTGCTGGCCATCGGCGCGCCGGTGTTCAAGGTCACGCCCGAAGCGGCCGTCGCCGCCATCTGGGGCTATGCCGCGGGTCTGGACATGACGCGCCGCGACCTGCAGGCCGTGGCCAAGGCGGCGGGCAGGCCTTGGGACACCGCCAAGGGCTTCGACCAGTCGGCCATCCTCGGCGACATCGTGCGCAAGAGCGAACTGGGCGCGCTCGACAAGGGCGCCATCACGCTGGCCGTGAACGGTGTTGAGAAGCAGCGCGGCGACCTGGCCGAGATGATCTGGAACCAGGCGGAGATCGTCTCCAACCTGAGCCACCTCTACCACCTGCATCCGGGCGACCTGATCTACACCGGCACGCCGGCCGGCGTGGGCGCCGTGGTGGCGGGTGACGTCATCGTCGGGCGCATCGAAGGCCTGGGCGAGATCACGCTGACCATCGGCCCGGCGGAGTAACGATGTTCTCCACCGAAGAGACTTTGGCGCAGGCGCGCTCACGCAATATCCACGAGGCCTTGGCCGAGGACATCGGCAAATGCGACTGGACGGCGCTGCTCGTGCCCTTGGCCAAGCGCGTGGCCGCCCAGGTGCGCGTGCGCGAGGCCGCGGTGCTGTGTGGCCGCGACTGGTTCGACGGTGTGTTTGCCGCACTGGATGCAACGGCACGCATCGAATGGCTGGTCGACGAAGGCGCGCTGATGGCGGCGGACAGCATCGTCTGCCGCATCGAGGCCGACGGCCGCGCGCTGCTGAGCGCGGAGCGGCCGGCGCTGAACTTCCTGCAACTGCTGTCGGGCACGGCGACGATCACGCGCGCGCATGTTGACGCCGTGGCCGGCGCCAGCACCAACCCGCGCGGCTGCGCCATTCTGGACACGCGCAAGACCATCCCCGGCCTGCGCCTGACGCAGAAGTACGCGGTGCGCGTCGGCGGCGGGCGGAACCAGCGGCTGGCGCTTTATGCCGGCATCCTCATCAAGGAAAACCACATCGCCGCAGCGGGTGGCGTGGGCCCCGCCTTGCGTGCGGCGCAGGCACTGAATGCGGGTGTGGACATTCAGATCGAGGTCGAGACCATCGCGCAACTGCGCGAGGCACTGGACGCCGGCGCGGTCAGCGTGCTGCTGGACAACTTCAGCGAGGCGCAGATGCGCGAGGCCGTGGCGGTGAACGCCGCGTATTCGGCTCAAGCGCTGCTGGAGGTGTCGGGCGGCGTCGCGCTGGATCAGCTGCGCTGGATTGCCGCGACCGGTGTGGACCGCATCTCCGTTGGCCGTCTGACCAAGGATGTCAGGGCCGTGGACTATTCGATGCGGGTACTCGGGCCCGCTTGAATTCGGGCCGAGCGCCGGGCCGCTCCCAAGCCGGCCCGCGATGGCGATGCGCTTGGCGGTCAATCTGCCAAGCATCGCCGTCCCCGCGGGGGACCGGCCAAGGTACCCCTTGGACGAGGGGCTTCGTTTCAGCCGTCGAACCAGGGTTCGTTGGGCAGGTCGTCAAAGACTTTCCTGAGCCCGGCACTCCAGCCCGTGCGCAGCGCCTGGAAATAGGGATCGTCGCGGCCGATGCGGTTGGGCGGCTTCATGGCCTGCTCGAACTGGTTGGCGCGCAGCATGATCATGTCGATGGGCAGGCCGACCGATAGATTGGACTGGATGGTCGAGTCGAAGCTGACGAGGGTGCACTTGGCAGCCTCGTCCAGCGCCGTCGTGTCGTAGCGGATGACGCGGTCGATKATGGGCTTGCCGTATTTGCTCTCGCCGATCTGGAAGTAGGGCGTGTCCTCGGTGGCCTCGATGAAGTTGCCCTGCGGGTAGACGTGGAAGAGGCGCGGGCCTTCACCCTTGATCTGGCCGCCCAGCAGCATGTTGGCGCCGAAGTCCACGCCGTTGTGCTGGTTGTCGCTGTCGCGGTTGACGATCTCCTTGAGCGTGCGGCCCAGCAGCACGGCCGCGTCGTAGAGGGTGGGCACGTTGAGCAGGTGTTCGCCGTCGCCATGCAGGCGCTGGTTCAGCACGGAGATGACGGATTGCGTCGTCGCCAGGTTGCCTGCGGTCAGGATGACGATCTCGCGCTGGTGCGGGATCTGGAACTGGTACATCTTGCGAAAGCTGGCGATGTGGTCGACGCCGGCGTTGGTGCGGGTGTCGGAGGCGAACAGCAGGCCCGCACGCAGGCGCATGGCGACGCAATAGGTCATGGTGTGGTCCCGGCGAATGAGCTGGAAGGCATGTTACGGCTGGCCTGTGCCCTTGCGGGTGCAATGGGCAGGCAGGCAGCCCAGGCCGCGCAGCGACGCCTCGACGGCTTCATCCAGCGGCGTGTGGGGCTCGCGGCCCAGGGCGGCGACGAGGCGGCTGTTGTCCATGCGCACCGGCTGGCGCCACAGATAGCGCATCTCGCGCATCTCCTTGAAGGTCGTGACGAAGGGCGAAGCGAGAGTCAGCAGCCACCAGGGGAAGGCAGAGATACGCGGCGGCTTGCCGCCCTGGGCGACGACGACGCGTTGGATGGCCTCGGCCAGTTCGCGGCCGCTGGCGTCCCAGTGGCCGCTCATGTGGAAGTTGGCGAAGGCGGGCAGTGTCGCGCGTCGTTCCAGCAACTCCACCATCGTGCGGGCGACATCCGGCAGATAGGCCCATTGGTGGCCAGCGCCGGCGGCGGCCGGGTTGCTGATGGACGTCACCGGCTYGTCGGGCTTCACCAGGCCTTGCGAGAACCAGTTGTTGCCGACCCGCGGACCGAAGAAGTCGCCGGCGCGCAGCACGATGACACGCAGCCCCGTCTCGCTGGCCGCTCGCAGCCGCGCCTCCATCTCGGCGCGGATGGCGCCCTTGCGCGTCACCGGCCGCTGCGGCGCGTCCTCGTGCAGCAGCGGGAAAGCATCGGGGCCGTAGTTGTAGACCGTGCCCGGCAGCAGCAGCGTCGCACCCACGGCGCGGGCGGCGGCGATGCTGTGCTCCAGCATCGGCAGCACGAGGCGATCCCAGTCGCGATAGCCCGGCGGGTTGACGGCATGAACGATGACGTCGCAGCCCTGGGCGGCAGCGAGCACGTCGGCCGCGTTCAGCGCATCGCCGCGCAGCCATTGGATGCCGTCGCTCTGCGCGTGCGCCGTCGGGAGGCCACGCTTGAGCCCCCTGACCAGCCAGCCCGCGTCGCGCAACTGGCGTGCCACCTCGCCGCCAATGCCGCCACTCGCGCCGAGCACCAGGACCGTCTTGCTGCTTTCCATGTCGTTCTCCAGAAGTTGATGGAACGGATTCTGGGAAGTGACGGCTTGATTGGGAATTGCTGAAGGTAGTGTCGTAGATATACATTTATGCATGGCTTCGACACTGCCCTGGGACCTGCTGCACACTTTTCTCGGCGTGCTGCGCGAGGGTTCGCTGTCGGGCGCGGCGCGGGCGCTGGGGTTGACGCAGCCCACCGTCGGGCGCCATGTCGCCGCGCTGGAGCAGGCGCTTGGCCAGCCCCTCTTCACCCGCTCGCCCACCGGCCTGCTGGCCACGGAGGCGGCGCTGGCCCTGCGCGGCCACGCCGAGCAGATGGAAGCCGCGGCGGCCGCGCTGCAACGGGCGGCGACGGCGCGCGGTGCCGAAGTGAGGGGCACGGTGCGGGTGACGGCCAGCGAGATCATCGGGGCCGAGGTGCTGGCAGGCGTGTTTGCTGCGCTGCGCGAGGCTCATCCCGGGCTGGTCCTGGAACTGGCCCTGAGCAACCAGCTGCAGGACCTGTTGCGCCGCGAAGCCGACATCGCCGTGCGCATGACGCCGCCCGAACAGGGCCAGTTGATCGCGCGCCGCATCGGCAGCATTGAGCTGGGCCTGCATGCGCGGACCGACTACCTCGACCGCCACGGCCGGCCCACGGCCCTGGCTGAGCTGCAGGACCACACGCTGATCGGCTTCGACACCGTGACGCCCTTCATCCGCGCCGGGTCCAAGCGCCTGGGCGGCATCAGCCGTGACAGCTTTGCGCTGCGCAGCGATTCCGACCTCGCCCAGCTGGCACTGGTGCGTGCTGGCGCCGGTATCGGCATGTGTCAGGTCGCACTGGCGCGGCGTGCGCCCGTGCTGGAGCGCGTGCTGGCCGACCAGTTCGCCTGGCCGCTGGAGACCTGGGTCGCCATGCACGAGGACCTGCGCCAGAACACGCCCTGCCGAGTCGTCTTCGAGGCGCTGGTGGACGGGCTCACGCGCCACATCGCCATCTGAGGCTCAGCGCACGGGATTCGATGCCGGCGCGGACGCCGGTCCTGAGGCTGGCGGGAAGGATGGCGGCGAGGAGGAGGCGGGCGAAGACGGTGGCGGCAGCGGCGGCGGCGCAGCCTGCGAGGTGGCGGCGTTGGCCGACGGCAGCGGCTGCTGCTCGGAACGGCAGGCCGCCAGCGGCGCCACGGTGACCACGGCCGCGAGCGTCAGTGCGCGTCGACAGGACATCAATGCAGGGAGTGRCATGGGCACCTCACTCAGCAGCGGCAAATGGACGCGTTACTTCTTGGGCGCAACGCTGAGCGCCTGTGCCATCTCCAGGTGGTGCCTCAGGCCGGGCAGGGTCCTTTCGGCCCAGGCCTTGATCTCGGGGTCCTTGGCATTCTGGGCGGCGTCCTGGAAGAGCTTGATCGTGTTCTGGTGGGCCTTCACGCCGAAGGTCTTGGCGTAGCGTTCGTCGAACTTGTCGTTGTCGCCAGCGTCGATCAGCTTGATCTCGGCCTTCTGCTTGACGGAAGGGCCGTCGGGCAGCGTGACGTTCTTGCTCGCAGCCAGGGCCTTGAGCTCATCGGCCACCTTGGTGTGGTCGGTGATCATCGAATCGGCGAAGGACTTCACATCGGCATTCTTGGCCTTGGACTGTGCGAGCTTGCTGGCCTCGATCTCGGCCGCGCCGGCGTGAGCGGCCTCCTTCATGAAGGACTTGTCCGAACGGGCATAGGCTTGGCCGGCAAAGGCGGCACTGGCAAGCAGCAGGGTGACGCTCATGAATTTCTGGGCGGTGCGCATGGGGGCTCCTTGACGGGTTGAGGCGGACGGCTGAAGCCGGCATGCGCAACGGCACCACCGGACTAACGGCCAATCTAGGCGGCGGTGCGTGCCGACGGCGTCAGCCGAGGACGAAGCCGCTGTAGGAGAACCGGCGGCCGGCAGCTTCCGACAGCGGCGCGTGGCGCCGGCCGACAACCCGCCGGCCTTCCGCTGTCTAGGCTGCAGGATCAGTCAACGCCAAGGAGTCGACATGCAAGACGACGACAGCCGCAGCTATCCATCGGACAACGACGTGAGCACCGAAGAAGACCTCAGCGGCCCGGCCGCCGCGAAGAAGATCACCGACCTCGTCAGGGCCGGCAACAGCTGCTTTTTCTGCACCCTCGGCATGGGCACGCGGCAACTGCATGCGCGGCCGATGACCGTCATCGAGGTCGACGACAGCGGCGCCCTGTGGTTCTTCAGCGAGATCGACAGCCTGAAGAACATCGAACTCGACCGCGATCCGCGCGTCACGCTGTTCTTCAAGGAGGGGGACAACGGCGGCCACCTCAAGCTCGACGGCAGCGTCGAGCAGGTGACTGACAAGGCCACCATCCACCGGCTCTGGAGCCCCAAGCTGCGGGCCTGGTTCACGCAAGGCGAGGACGATCCCCGCATCTGCTTACTGCGCGTCGACGCGCTCAGCGGCGAATACTGGGACAACCGCCACGGCAGCGCCATCGCCGGCCTCAAGATGCTGTTCGGCGCCATCACGGCCCAGCGCGTGGACGAGGGCGTGCATGGGCATTTGAAGCTCTGAGGCACCTCCCCATTCGGCGCCCAACAAAAAAGCACCTGGCATTACTGCAAGGTGCTTGAGACTTTTGGTGCGCCCGGTTGGGATCGAACCAACAACCCCTGCCTTCGGAGGGCAGTACTCTATCCATTGAGCTACGGGCGCGAAGCCGTGCATTCTAGCAGCGGGGTACCAGGGCCCCGGGGCAGTGTCGGGGCCTGCCTATAATTCGGCGGTTTTTCGTGTCGCGCACCCAGCCCGGCATGAAGCGAGACCCGACCGACGAAGATCGACAAGAGGAATTCATGAGCKCCAGCCACGATCACGACCACGACGACGCCCACACCGGGCCGATCAAGACCCCCAAGCAGCTCGCCTGGGCCGTGCTGTTCGCCTTCGTGGTGCCGGTCATCGTCATCATCCTGCTGGCCAATTACGTCACCACCGACACCAAGCCGGCGGCCGGCACGGCTGCCTTCGAGGCCCAGGCCATTGCAGCGCGCATTGCGCCGGTCGCGCACGTCGAGGTCAAGGACGTCAACGACGCCGCCACCATGAAGACGGGCGAGCAGGTCTTCCAGGCCCAGTGCTCGGCCTGCCACGCCACCGGCGCCGCCGGCGCACCCAAGCTGGGCGACGCGTCGGCCTGGGGCCCGCGCATCAAGAGTGGCTTCGACACGCTGGTGCATTCGGCGCTCAAGGGCAAGGGCAATATGGGCCCGCAGGGCGGCGGCGACTTCAGCGACTTCGAAGTCTCCCGTGCCGTCGTCTACATGGCCAACCAGGGTGGCGCCAAGTTCGACGAGCCCAAGATGGCCGCGCCGGCTGCTTCGGCCGCGCAGTAAAGCTTCGGCTTGAATCCCGCCAAGGGCTGCTTCGGCAGCCCTCGTCGTTTCTGGCTCAGGCGCCAGGGCGGCGCACGAAGCCGAAGCGCTCCGGCAGCTCACCCGACAGGAACTCCTGTGGCGTCCAGCGGCCCTGCTCGACGGCGTCGGCCGCCGGACCCATGTCGGCCGTGTGCACCAGGCCCAGACCGAGGTCAGTGAGCAAGTAGAGGCGCCCGGCTTCGTCCAGCCAGCTGGACTCCACGGCGGCTTCGATGCCGGTGTGGCTCAGCACGCGGCCATCAGGCTGCAGGCGCCAAACCCAGGGCGTGGACTCCAGCTCCACATAGACCCGCTGCGGCCCGTTCTGGAAGAACCAGCAGCCAGCCGCGTCGGCCGCGTAGTTGCGCTCGATGAAGGCACGCAGCTTGTCGTGGTTGATGCGGCTGCCTTTGACCTCGGGGAAGGGGCCGGCGTGCTGGATGCGTTCGTCGCGCATATACCAATCACCGCGGGCGTCCAGCGCCAGCCAGCCGTAGCAGTGCGGGACGTTGGGCCACTTCTTGAGGGCCGCTTCGACGATGGGGTCCATGCAAGACCTCCTTCAGCGTTGCTTCCAGAGCCAGTCGCAGACCTGCTCCGGCATGGTCAGCAGATGCCCCGGCAGGCGGCCGGCGGGGAAGCCGACATGGCCGCCGTGGCCGGGCTGCCAGAGTGTCACATGGGCACCCACCTCGGCGGCGTGTGGCAGGCTGCCCCCGGGCACGAAAGGGTCGTTGCGGGCGTTCAGCACCAGGGCCGGGATGCGGATGCGGTGCAGGTGCGGTTTGGCGGCCGCGCGGGTCCAGTAGTCCTCGGTGTTCCTGAAGCCGTGCAGCGGCGCGGTGAACAGGTTGTCGAACTCGTAGATGGTCGACGCACGCTTGAGCCGCTCGCCATCGAACAGGCCCGGATGCTGCTGCAGCTTGCGCAGGGCCTTGGGAATCATGGTGCGCAGGAAGCGGCGCGCATAGACCTGCCTGTTGAAGCCGCGGTCGATGGCCGCGCCAGCGGCGGCGAGGTCGATGGGCGAGCAGATCGAGCAGACCGCCTGGGCGATCTGGGCCGCACTGTGGCCGGCTTCCTCCGCCCAGCGCATCAGTGCATTGCCGCCCAGGGACACGCCCGCGACGAGGAGCTTGCTGCCATGGCGCTCGCGCAGGCGCTGCAATATCCAGCCGACCTCCTCGAAGTCGCCCGAGTGGTAGGCGCGCGGGCCGCGGTTCAGTTCACCCGAGCAGCCGCGGAAGTGGGGCAGGGCCATGGCCCAACCGCGTGCGCGGGCGACGCTGGCGAAGGCGACGCTGGAGTGGCTGGTGCGGTCGCCCTCCAGGCCGTGGAACAACACCAGCAGCGGCGTCTCCGGCGGGCGCCCAAGTCGGTCGCCGGGCCGCTCCCAAGACCGACTTGGCCCCCCCGGGGGGCCGGACGCGTACTCGCGTGCGGGGGGCTCACCACCAGCCAGGAAGTCGACATCGATGAAGTCGCCGTCCGGTGTGTCCCAGCGCTCGCGCGTCCAGTTCGGCGGCGGGCCGTCGTGTTGGCGGCTGAAGAGGGCGGGCCAGATGGTCTGGGCGTGGCCGCCGGGCAGCCAGCGGGGGGCGCGGTACTGCATGCGCCGACTCCTAGTGAAGCGTGCCGGCGTCGGCGACGAGCTCCTGGACATCGCCCGCATTGCCGGGGCTGGCGTGGTGCAGCACCAGGCGCCAGCCGAGCGCCGTCTTCAGATAGACATTGGTCGCGATGACCCAAGCCTGCTGGGCCTCGCCATGCAACTGCACGCGCTCCAGCACATGGTGGATGGCGCAATCGCCGCTGTGCAGTCGGCGCACGCGCTCGGGGTGGACGCTGACCGCGCCGCGCTGGAACACCGCTTCGAAGGCCGCGCGGATGGCGACCAGGCCGACGATGCGCGGGCCGCCCGGGTGGACGCAGGCCACTTCCTCGTCATCGGCCCACAGGGCCATCAGGTGATCCAGGTCGGCGTGCTGCAGCGCCTCATAGAACTGGGCCTCGGTGTCGTCGGGCGAGGCAAGCAGGGCGGCGGTCTGGGCGGCGGAGCGGGGCATGGCGCGATTGTAGGAAGTCGGACGGCGCTACATTGACCCCGCCCCAACCGCTGCCTGATCCCAACCGATGTTTTCGCTGAAAGCCGTTGCGTCCCTGTTCCTTTGTCTGTTGCTGGTGGCCTGCGGTGGCGGTGGCGGTGATGCCGCGCCAGCGCCCGGGCCGGTCACCGTGCCACCCCTCGGGGCCCAATGCCTGAGCGGCTCCGTCGCGCGCCTGGCTCTGCCCGCCGCAGCCGGTGCGGGGCACAACCAGGAGCTGGCGGTGCTTGCCTGCCCCGGCTCGCGGCTGGACACGGTGCAGTGGCGCCAGACCGATGGCGCCGCGCAGGCCCTCGGTTCGGCGCGTTCGCAGGCCCTCAGCGTCGCACCGGCTGCGGCGGGCCGTTTCACGTTCAGTGTGGACTTCACCGACGCCAAGGGGGCGAGCTACAGCGGCCAAGCCGAGCTCAACGCCACGGCACCCGACGCGACGCCGATGGTGATCCGCGGCGAACCGTCGGTGTGGGCGGGCGGCCAGACGTCGTTGCGCGCCTGGGTCGAGGGGCTGGCCGTGGCCGACTACCCGCTGGCGCGCGTGCGCTGGAGCCGCGTCGACGGCCCGGACGTGAACCTGGGCGATGCAAGCCAATGGCGCGTCATCTTTACCGCGCCTGCGGTGGCCGAAGACAGCCTGCTGCGCCTGCGCGCCGAGGCCACGCTGGCCGATGGGCGCAGCCTCAGCCAGGATTTCAGCCTGCTCGTGCAGGCCTCACCGCCCGCTGTGGCGTCGCCGCTTTTCGGCGCTGGCAACCTGTCCTCGCGCGCCTACCCCTATGTGGCCGGCGGCGCACACGCGGCCGAATTGCGCGACTGCATCTACACGCCCGCCCTGACCAATGCCACGCTCTGCACGCTGGGCCGCCTGCCGCTGCTCGGCACCGAGACGCGCGGCGAGCTGCCCACCGTGGAGCAGGTGATGGCCCGCGTGCTGGTGTCCAACGACTGGATGGGCCAGCGCTTCGAGGCCTTTTTGCGCGAGCAGGACGTGAATGGCGACTTCCGCCGCTTGCTCAACGCCACCACGGCCATCGTCATTGGCGGCCGGGTGCGGCCGGCCTTCTACTGGAGCGCCACCGGCGCCATCTATCTCGATGCCGACTACCTCTGGCAGACGCCTGCCGAGCGCGACAGCGTCAGCGAAGCGCCCGACCCGCGCAGTGACTATGGGCTAGACCTCGCCTACGCGATGCTGTGGCGCTATGTGCAGGGCAATCAGTCGGCCGGTGGGCGCCCGTCCGTGCTGGCGCGCGGCTCACGCGACAGCGCCGCGCTGATCCCGGCACTCGGCCGCCTGCTGTACCACGAGCTGACGCACGCCAACGACTTCCTGCCGCCCCGCGTGCACCTGCTGCTCAACAGCGGCTTGCGCGTCTACGAGGCCATTCCCGCCAACACTGCGTCCGAACAGCTGCGCACGCAACTGCCGTTCTATTCACAGGAGATGGTCGACCTGGGCCGCGTGCAGTTCTTCGGCGTGGCGTCCACGGCGGTGCAGCGCGCCTACCAGCCGGCCGACATCGTGCGTTTCTTCAGCAGCGACCGCGTCACCGACGACTACAGCTATTCCTGGCCCAGCGGCCAGAGCGCGCCGCGCGAGGATGCGGCGATGCTGGCCGAGGAGGCGCTGATGCAGCTGCGCCACGGCGTGCTGCGCGATGTCGCGGTGACGCCGCAATTCCTGAGCGGGGCGAGCGCAGACCAGGTCGTGACCTGGGGCCAGCGCGGCCGCGTGGGTGATGCCGCCATCAAGTCGCGCGTGGCGCTGGTGCTGTCCCAGACCATGCCCTGGCTGCCCGCCGGTTTCACCGACGGCCTGGCCGCGCCAGTGCCGCTGCGGGCCGGCCTGACCTGGGGTCAGAACCTCGACCAGGGTGCGCTGGCTGTTGGGATGGTGAAGCCGCTGTCGGCGACGGAACGCGCTCTGGAAGCTGATCTGGACACCCAGCGGCGCGGCAGCCGCAGAGCCGCCGCGTTGGCGCGTTAGTGTCCGCTGGAGAGGACCTCGCCGGCCTTTAGCTTGTAGGCCGTGCCGCAGTAAGGGCACTGGCCCTGGCCACCATGGGTCAGGTCGATGAAGACCTTGGGATGCGCGCTCCACAGCGGCATCTTGGGGTTGGGGCAGAAGACCGTGCCGTTGTCGTTGCAGTCCTTGGCGGTCACTTCGACAGTGGCGGCGGGCGTGGTGGTGGTGCTCATGTTGTTTGCTCTCAGACCGCGGTCAGCCACTCGGCGTACTTGGGATTGCGGCCGTTGACGATGTCGAAGAAGGCCGACTGGATCTTTTCGGTGATGGGGCCGCGCGACCCCGAACCAATCTCGACACGGTCCAGCTCACGGATGGGCGTCACTTCAGCGGCGGTGCCAGTGAAGAAGGCCTCGTCGCAGATATAGACCTCGTCGCGGGTGATGCGCTTCTCGACCAGCTTGAGGCCCAGGTCCTGGCAGATCGCGAAGATGGTGTTGCGGGTGATGCCATTGAGCGCGCCGGCCGACAGGTCGGGCGTGTAGACAACGCCGCCCTTGATGACGAACAGGTTCTCGCCGGCGCCTTCGGACACGAAGCCGGAGGCGTCCAGCAGCAGCGCCTCGTCGTAGCCGTCGTCGGTGGCTTCCATGTTGGCCAGGATGGAGTTGGTGTAGTTGGACACCGTCTTGGCCTGCGTCATCGTGATGTTGACGTGGTGGCGTGTGTAGGAGCTGGTCTTGACGCGAATGCCGCGCTTCATGCCTTCCTCGCCGAGGTAGGCGCCCCAGCTCCAGGCGGCCACCATCAGGTGCACCTGGTTGCCCTTGGGGCTGACGCCCAGCTTCTCGGAGCCGATCCAGATCAGCGGGCGGATGTAGGCGCTCTTCAGGCCGTTGGCCTTGACCACCTCGCGCTGGGCCTCGTTGACCTGCTCCATCGAGAAGGGAATCTTCATGCGCAGGATCTTGCCGCTGTTGAACAGGCGCTGGGTGTGCTCCTGCAGGYGGAAGATGGCGGTGCCGTTGACCGTGTCATAGGCGCGCACGCCCTCGAAGGCGCCGCAGCCGTAATGCAGGGTGTGGGTCAGCACGTGGATCTTGGCGTCGCGCCAGTCGACGAGCTCGCCGTCCATCCAGATCTTGCCGTCGCGGTCATGCAGGGGGGCGGGAACCATCGTTACTCCAGTGCGTGCGGGGTGAAAGCGGGCGATTTTACGAAGCTTGGGCTGCGCGGATCAGCCGCCACTCGACGAGCTTGCCTTTCACCAGCTTGACTTCGACGGCGTCGCCGCCGGCGTCGCGCCAGACAAAGGTCTCCGGCGCCTGCTTTTGCCCCAAGCTGCCGGCCAGGCCGATCAGGTCCACCAGCTTCATGCCGGCGTGCAGTTTGCTGTTCAACATGACGGCGTTGTTGACGGAGCCCAGCGGGGCCGCGCCGGCCACCTTCATGACCCGCATCAGCCGCGAGATCTGCAGCAGCAGCCAGAAGACGATGCCCGTCGTCGCGAAGATGACGCCCTGCCAGCCGAGCAGCGCACCGCCACCAATGAGGGCCACCAGCGCCAGGCCAACACCGATCCACGGATTCATGCTTGCGGGTCCTTCAGCCCATCGTCGCGTTGCCAGCCATAGG
>NZ_JBFUMO010000018.1:0-27318 GCF_054049355.1 Roseateles sp. P5_E11
AAGCAGGCATCCAGGCCGAAGGCGGTGCCGAGGTCGGCGGGATCCGGCTCGCTGCGCGCAGCGACGTCTCGGCGGAAGAAGCGCAGCGCTGGAACGAATCGCATGGCAGACCTCATTGGCTTGACGGGCCGACAACAACATCAGCACCGTGAACCCAGTGTGCGGGATTCATGTGACAACCGAACCCCCCATCTGTGAGTAAATATTGCCTCGCCAGGCATTTCCGCACAGGGGCAACCCCTGTTTTTCCCAGTGTTGATGGGGTCTGCGGGCCGATGCCCCCGATCCGAGGGGAGCGTTGCGCTTTTGCAATTCTTTTCTGCGCCTCCCTAGAGCTCAGGATAGGTTCGCAGGGTCCGGCGCTTAAGCTGCCCCACCTCCAAGCCCCCCGGCTTTTTGCATGAGTTCAGAACTGTTGAAGTGGGTCGCCAGCGGCCTGATTGCCACCGTGCTCGTCTGTACGTTGTGGATGGCGAGTGCCATACATCCCGAACAGGGCGGCACCAACTTGATGCTCGCCCAGGTGGCAGCACCGACAACGGCCGCATCGGCTCCAGTGACGGCCACTCGCTGATCAGCCCAGCGCAAGCTTGGCGCCGTCCGCCAGGGCCTGGCCGATCTGATCCAGCAGGGCGCCCCGCCCTTGCAACTGCCATTGGTGCCAGTACAGCGCCACGTCGACGCCGATCTCCGGCCTGAGCACGACGAGCTGGCCGGCTTCGACAAGGGCGCGAACCTGAATCTCGGGCGCCACGCCCACGCCCCAACCCATGGCGGCGGCGCGCACATAGGCTTCGCTGGACGGCACAAAGCGTTCGCGCAGCCTTGGTCCGCGCACGCCGAAGGCCTGTGACACCCATTGCACCTGCGTGTCGTCCTTGCGGTTGAAGACGAGAAACGGGGTGTCGGCGAAGTTGCCGGCGTGCAAACCTTCGGGCAACTGGCTCGCCAGGAAACCCGGGCTGGCCACTGCCACATAACGCATGACGCCCAGGGCCTGCACCCGGCAGCCCTGCAGCGCCTCGGCCACCGTGGACATGCATCCGAGCACCTCGCCCTGGCGCAGGCTGTCGTGGGTGAAGTCCTGGTCGTCGACGACGAGCTCCAGCCCATAGCCCTCATGCAGGCCCCGCTGCACGAGAGCGTCGAGTGCCAGGGGCACCCAGGTCGCCAGGCTGTCGGCGTTGACGGCAATGGCCAGGCGCGATTGCGGCGCGACGCGCTCGCCCAGTTCTCGTGCCACATCCACGCGCAGCGCCTGCAACTGCCGGGCAAAGCGCAGCAGCACCTTGCCCGCCTCCGTCAGCCGCAGCGGCCGCGAGCGCACCACCAGCGGCTGGCCGACCTGGGCCTCCAGCGACCGCAAGCGTTGCGACACGGCGCTCTGCGTGATCGACAGGCGCTGGGCGGCACGCTCGAAGCCCTGCTCGTCGGCCAGGGCGGCCAGGCAGTCCAGCGCGGCGTGATCGAAGTCATTCATTAGCACTGCTAATGTATGTCCAAGAATATGAATGACACTTCTTGAATTGCCTGCCGATGCAGAGAATCTGCCGATGCCCGCCTCCGCTCTGGCCTCTACAACCGCGCCCGCCGTCTTTGCGCAGGGCTGGGCCATGGGCGCCGGCCTCATCCTGGCCATCGGTGCCCAGAACGCGCTGGTGCTGCGCCAAGGCCTCAAGCGGGAACACGTCGGCGCCGTCGTCGCGGTCTGCACGCTGTCGGACTGGCTGCTGATTGCGCTGGGCGTCTTCGGCCTCGGTGCGCTGATCCAGGGCCAGCCGCTTCTGCTGGAAGTGTTTCGCTTCGGTGGCGCCGCCTTCCTGCTCATTTACGCGCTGCTCGCCGCCCGGCGCGCCTGGCGTCCCGCCCCCGGGCTGGATGCCGCAACAGCCGCGTCCAGCCTCGGCGCCACCTTGTCGGCCGCTTTTGCCTTCACCTATCTGAATCCCCACGTCTACCTGGACACCGTCGTGCTGCTCGGCGGCCTGGGTGCGCGCCAGCCGGCCGAGCTGCGCACCGCCTTCGCGGCCGGGGCCGGCCTGGCGTCGGCGATGTGGTTTGGCCTGCTCGGTTTCGGCGCGGCGGCGGCGGCGCCGCGGTTGCGCAGCGCCCACACCTGGCGGGTCATCGATGCCCTCGTCGCTGTGCTGATGGCCGCGCTGGGTTTACAACTCCTCCTGCAACCCCTCTAAGAACTCAAAAGGACAGCCATGAAGATCGTCGTTCTCGGCGCCGGCATCATCGGCATCGCCACCGCCTGGTATTTGCTCGACGAGGGGCATGAGGTCATCGTCGTCGACCGCCAGCCGGACGCCGCGCTGGAGACCAGCTTCGCCAACGGCGCGCAGATCTCGGTCAGCTTCTGCGAACCCTGGGCCAATGCCGGCGCACCCTTCAAGGTGGCCAAGTGGCTGTTGCGCGACGACTCGCCGCTGCTGTTCCGTCCGCGCCTGGACCCCAACCAGTGGCGCTGGGGCCTGGCCTTCCTGATGCAGTGCACGAACGCCGCCTTCGAGCGCAATGTCGAGGAACTCGTGCAGCTGGGCCGCTACTCGCATGCCTCGCTGAAAGATCTTGTCGCGCGCACCGGCATCGAATATGACCGCCTGGAGCGCGGCATCCTGCATTTCTTCTCCAGCCAGGCCGACTTCGACAACGGCGCCGCCGGCGCCGAGATCATGCGACGCCATGGCGTGGACCGCCGCGTGCTGGGCCGTGAGGAGGTGCTGAAGGTCGAGCCGGCGCTGRCGGCCTTCGGCAACCGCATCTTCGGCGGCACCTTCACGCCCAGCGACGAAAGCGGTGACGCCAAGGTCTTCACGCAGAAGCTCGCCCGGCTGTGCGCCGAACGCGGCGCGCAATTCCTGTACGAGCACGACATCCTCGGACTGCAGCGCGCGGGCGACGGCATCGAGTCCGTGCAGGTCGCCCACATACGCAGCGGCGAGCGCCTGATGTTGAAAGCCGATGCCTTCGTCGCCGCCATGGGCTCGTACACGCCGGCCCTGGTTCAGCCTCTCGGCGAGCACCTGAACATCTATCCCGCCAAGGGCTACTCGGCCACGCTGCGGCTGAAGAAGCCCGAGGCCGCCAGCGTTGTCAGCCTGCTGGACGACACCCGCAAGATCGCCATCTCGCGCCTGGGCGACCACATCCGCATCGCCGGCACGGCCGAGCTGTCGGGCTTCGACCTCAACCTCGATTCACCGACGGCCCGGGTGCGCTGTGCCGCCCTGGTCAAGCGCTACGAGGAACTCTTTCCCGGTGTGGCCGACACCAGCGAGCCCAACTACTGGACCGGCCTGCGCCCCAGCACGCCGACCAACATCCCCTACATCGGCCGCAGCAAGAAGGCTCGCAACCTGTGGATCAACGCCGGCCACGGCACCCTGGGCTGGACGCATGGCGCCGGCTCGGGCCATGCGATGGCCGAGTTGATCGCTGGCCGAAAGCCGGGCATGGCCTTCGGCTTCTACGGTTCGGTCTGATCAGAGCGTCTTCAGCAGCGCCTCGACCTGGGCCTGCTGCGGGAACTTCTTGCCCAGCTTGGCCAGGCCTTCAAGCTCCGCCTTGGCGGCCGGCTTGTCGCCGGACTGGATCAGGATCTGTGCCAGGTTGAGCTTGTAGGCCGGCTGGTCGGGCTGGTCGCTGATGAGCTGGCGCTGCGCGCTGATCGCCTTGCTGAAGTCCTTTTCGTTGGCCAGCACGGTGGCATAGGTGTCTCGCAAGGCCGCGTAGTCGGGGTTGAGCTTGAGGCCACGTTCGGCCAGTTCGCGCGCACCGGGCTTGCCGGTCTTGCTGCGCAGCCAGGCGACGTTGTTGATGATGGGCAGCGCGTCAGGGTTGCGCTTGAGCAGGGCTTCATAGCGGGCGAGCGCCGGGTCGAGTTCGCCGCGGGCCAGCAGGATGTCGGCCGTGGCTGCCGGGAAGCTCTGGTCCTGCGGGTGCGCAGCCGCCCAGTGGGTCTCGAAGGCCTGCGCCTCGTCACGCTTCTTGGCCGCCATCAACACCGAGAACAGACGCGGTGCGGCGTCGGCCGGCTCGCGCAGGGCGACGGCCTTGCGCAGGGCCGCGATGGCGCCGTCGTAGTGCTGGCGATTGCTCTCGATCTCGGCCTCCGCCATCAGCGCAAAGGCCTCCTGCGGATTCTTCTTCTGGCGCTCGCGCAGGGCGGTCAGCGCTTCGTCGACGCGGCCCTGGCGGGCGGCGAGCTGGATCAGCAGCCGCTGAGCCGGCACGGAGGCCGGTTCGGCTTCCAGCGCGCGCTTGACTTCGCGCTCGGCGCCCGCGTCGTCCTTCTCCATGAAGCGCAGCTGGGCCAGGCCCAGCCAGCCTTGGGCGCGCGTGGGCGCCATCACCGTCAGGCGCGCGTAGGTCTTGGCAGCCTGGGCCTTGTCGCCCGACGCCAGCTGGGTGCGCGCCAGGCGCTCCAGCAGGTCGGCGTTGAGCGGCAGGGCGGCGGCGGCCTCCTGCGCCGCCTGGGCGGCCTTGGCGGCGTCGCCGTTGCGCAGGTAGTGGTCGATCAACGACACGCGCAGGGCGGCCTCGGTCGGCTCCTCGCGCACGCCGGCGGCGAGCACCTCGGTGACGCGATCGACCGGCGCACGCGTCTGCGCCAGCAGGTCGGCCAGGGCCAGGCGGGCCTGCGGCGAATGCTGCTGGGTCGTGACGAAGCTCTCCAGGCGCTTGACCGCGGCCTCGCTGCGGTTGGCCTGCATGTCCAGCGTGACCAGGCCCAGCACGGCGGGCAGATAGCCGGCATCGGCCTTCAGCGAGGCTTCGAAGGAGGCTTGCGCCGCCGCCGTGTCCTTGCGGACGAGGTGGATCCGCCCACGCAGGCCGTCCGGCACCGGGCTGTCCTTCATCTTGGGCGCTAGCCTGTCCAGGGCTGCCAGGGCCGCAGGCAGGTCATTGCGCCGCAGCAGCGCATTGATCAGCATCAGGTCGTAACTGCTGCCGCTGTCCTTGGCGGCAATGTCGCGCAGCTGGTTCATGGCCGCGTCGGCTTTGGCCCGGCTGGCGCCGCCCGGCGCAGCGCTGTCGCGAATGATGGCCGACAGTGCCAGGGCCGCGGTGGTCTTGGCGTCGTCAGGGCGCAGCTTGGCGGCGGCACCGAAGGCCTGATCGGCAGCCTCGAAATTGCCCTGCATCAGCTGGGCCTTGCCGGCCATCAGCAGGGAGTCGGCGTCGGCGCGGCCGCTTTCAAGCATCGGGCGCAGCGTCTCCAGCGTCTTGGCGGGCGAGCGCCGCTGCAGCTGCAGCCCGGCGAACTGGCGGCGCAGCGCCAGGTCCTCAGGCGCGAGCTTGAGGGCCTGGTTGAGCAGGTTCTCCGCGTCGGCAAGCTCGCCCAACTGCTGATGGGCTCCCGAGGCCAGGCGCAGCAGCGGCAGGTAGTTGGGCATCACCTTGAGCAGGGGCACGGCCAGCTCTTTCGCCTTGGCCGCATCACCCTTGGCCAGCGCGAGCTGGCCCTGCATGAAACGACCCTGCGGCTTCTTGGCGAGATCCGGCGGCATTTCGTCGACGAGCTTGGTCGCCACGTCGATCTGCTGGCGACCGAACGCCAGGCGCAGCAGCAGCGAGCGCGCGTCGTAGGAGCGCGGATCCAGCACCAGCACTTCGCGCAGCAGCGGCTCGGCCTCATCCATCTTGCCGCGCGCCAGCAGCACCTCGGCCTTGAGCAGCAGCGCCTTGCCCGCCTTGGGGTTCTTCAGGATCAGCTGGTCCAGCGCCGCGAGGGCCTCGTCGGGAAAGCCGGCGGCCACCTTGGTGCGGGCGCTGACGATGATGGCGTCCTCGGACTCGGGCTGCAGCTGCAGGGCTCGCCCGGCCGCCGCCTTCGCTTCGGTCACGTTGCCCTGAGCCAGGAAAGCCATGGCCAGGTATTGCTGCAACGTCGACTGGGCCACGGGGTCGGCCAGGGTCTGGTCGGAGAATTCGCCGATCAACTTGCGAGACTGGCCGGACATCAGCAGCGTTTGCGCCAGCAGCGGCGCCAGTTCGTCGCGCGGCGCGCCCAGCTCCCAGGCCCGGCGCAACTCGATCTCGGCGCCGGCTACGTCACCGGCATCCAGCAGCGCCTTGCCCAGTAGATGCCGGGCCTTGGCGTTCTCGGGGTTCTGCTGCAGCAGATTCTTCAGTTCAATGACAGCACCGCCGACGTCCTTCTGCTCCATGCGCTTTTGCGCGGCGGCGAGCAGGTCCTGCTCGGAACGTTGGCCGCAGGCCGCCAGTGCGGCAGCCAGCAGGAGGGGAGCGAAATGGCGCGTCTTCATCGAATCTCCGCAAATCAGGCGCGCGATTGTGTTCCTAGAATCCGCGCCCTTTCCTCCGAACTTTTCAGGACTTGTCAGGACTGGCCTCCCAGGGCCGTAATTCGAATGATTGCCCCTCCCCCTTTTTGCGCGATTGACTTCGGCACGTCGAATTCCGCGGTGGCGGTGCCCAATGCCAGCACGGCCGCCGGCGAGATGCATCTCATCGAGCTGGAACCGGCTCAACGCACCATGCCGACCGCGGTCTTCTACTTCACCGAAGGCGCCCACGACGCCGACGGCCCGCCGCGCGCCTTCGGCCGCGCCGCCGTGGCTGCCTATGTCGAGGGCCACGACGGCCGGCTGATGCGCTCGATGAAGAGCATCCTCGGCTCGCCCCTCATCGACCAGACCACCGATGTGGGCGGCGGCCGCGGCGCCAAGTATTCGGACATCGTCGCCGGCTACCTGAAGCGGCTGCGCCGCCTGGCCGGCGAACCCGAGCGCGCCGTGCTGGGCCGGCCGGTGTTCTTCGTCGACAGTGAGCCCGAGCGCGATGCGGCCGCCCAGGCCCAGCTGGAGGCCTGTGCCCGCGCGGTCGGCTTTCGCGAGGTGCATTTCCAGTACGAACCGATCGCGGCGGCCTTCGACTTCGAGCAGCAGGCGACGCGCGAACAGGTCGTGCTGGTCGCCGACATCGGTGGCGGCACCAGCGACTTCTCCATCGTGCGCGTCGGCCCCGAGCGCATGCAGCGCCTGGCGCGCCGCGACGACATCCTGGCCAGCCACGGCATCCACATCGCCGGCACCGATTTCGACCGCCACATCGAACTCGCCGGCCTGCTGCAGGAGTTCGGCTACCGCACCACGGGACCCAGCGGACGCGAGGTGCCCAGCGGCATCTATTTCGACCTGGCCACCTGGCATCTGATCAACACCTGCTACTCGCCGCTGCGCGTGGCCGAGTGGCGCGGCATGAAGAGCTGGTTCAGCGACGTGCGCCAGCACGCCCGGCTGATGACGGTGCTGGAGGAGCGCCTGGGCCACGAGTTGGCCGCTCGCGCCGAGGGCGCCAAGATTGCCGTGTCGGGCGGCGAGGACACGACGGTGGACCTCGGTCACATCGAGACCGGCCTGGTGCTGCCGCTGAGCGAGAAGACCGCGGTGGACGCGCTGCGCGCCGACCTCGACCGCATCATCTCGACCGCCCACGAAACCGTGGCGCTTGCCGGCCTGAAGGCCGGCCAGATCGACGCCCTTTACTTCACCGGCGGCTCAACCGGGCTGCGCCTGCTGGTGGACGGCATGGCCGCCGGCTTCCCCGCCGCGGCGCGCGTCAGCGGCGACCGCTTTGCTTCGGTCGCGACCGGCCTGGGCCTGCACGCCCGACGGCTTTTTGGGCCGGCTGCGGCTTCAATGGCCTAGACACGTCCGCCAGCATCAACACCGCGCTGACCAGCCCCTCGACCGCTTCTTCCAGATCGGTCGGCGGCTCCAGCGACTCGATCTCCTCGAGCAGCGTATCGGCGTCCTCGAGGTCGTCCGGGTCCAGGTGCAGATAGAGGGCCGCCAGCGGCTCCAGCAGCGGTTCCTCGGGCAGCTTCATCAGTGCTGGATGGGCATCCAGCGCATGCGCAAAGCCGGCCACCCACGGCAGCACGGTTTCGCTGGGACTGGCGTCCTCGTCGAGCTCGAACACCCAGGGGTCGAACCACTGCCGACCGACGATGGCCAAGTTCAGCTCCTTGTGGCGGCGGCGCAGCAGCCCGATCAACTCGTCGCTGATGCGCTGGGGAATGGGTCGCCCCTCGCTGTCCAACAGCGGCGGCAGCCATTGCTCCAGCGGCACGACTGAAGGCTGCAGCAGCACGCCACAGAGATAGCCGTCGGCCATGCTGACGTCCAGCGGTTCCAGCGGCGCCGGCAAGGCGTCAAGCAGAGCCTGCAGGCGCTCCAGATCGGCTTCGGACAGGGCTTCGGTGGGGCGGTGCTGGGGGGMTGACATGGCGGGATTATGGGCAGTGCAAGTGAATATTGCCCACCGGGGCGCCGGCCGAAGCTCTAGAGTGCCTCCATCCCAACGACGCCCTCTACCCTGAGGGCTTCACGACCCGGCAGCCTGCTGACCGGGTCTTTTTTTGTTGGTCACTTGGCACGCAGCTCGCTGGCGCGAGCCGCTCGGCGCTGGTGCGCCGGGACCTGCGGCCCTGTGCCAAGAGGCCCATCCGCGCCCCGTGGGGCGCGAGGCCGGTCACGTTGCACGCATCTCCCCAGCGTGAGCCGTGGGTTCCGGCACCCCTTCACGCAGCAAGCGAATGGCGCCGGGCCAATCTTGCGTCGGGCTTTCATACTGGCGGCATGTCCGCTGCCGTACTCGCGCTGCGCTTCGACCCGGCGGTCGTGGTGCTGTCCTACCTGACCGCTGCCTTCGCCTCCTATGTGGCGCTGGACCTCGCCCAACGCGTGCGCACGCCCGATGCGCTGGTCRCCCGCACCTGGTGGATTGCCGRTTCGCTGTCCATGGGCACGGGCATCTGGGCCATGCATTTCGTCGGCATGCTGGCCCTCAAGCTGCCCTTCCTCGTCGGCTATGACAGCGCCGTCACACTGCTGAGCTGGCTCGCGGCCGTGGGCGTGTCGGCTATCGCGCTGCGCGTTGCGGCCGGAGAGGCGCTGACGCCCACCCGCCTGGCCGTGGGCGCCGTCAGCATGGGCGCTGGCATCTGCGCCATGCACTACACCGGCATGGCCGCCCTGGTGCTGGCGCCCGGCATCCAGTGGCATTGGGGCCTGGTGGCCGCCTCGGCCGCCGTTGCCACCGGCGCCGCCGCCGCGGCCCTCGTCATCTTCTTCGGCCTGCGCCAGCTGCCACGGGCCTGGGCGCGCTGGGGTCAGCTCGTCGCCGCCCTTGTCATGGGCGCGGCCGTGGCCGGCATGCACTACACCGGCATGGCCGCCGCCGGCATTGCCGAAGGCACGGTCTGCCTCAGCGCCGACGCGCTGCGCGGCGACAACCTCGGCAATCTCGTCGCCGGCGCCACCTTCGCGCTGCTGTTGCTGACGCTGATCACCTCGGCCCTGGACGCCCGCGGCCAGCGCCGCACCAACCGGCTGCAGCAGTCCCTGCAGGCCGCCACGACCGAGCTGCAGGAAATCGCGTTGCGGGACCCGCTGACCGGCCTGGCCAACCGCCAGCTGCTGGACGACCGCCTACAGCATGCCGCCGCGCGCGGCCAGCGCGAGGGCGCTCGTCTGGCCCTGCTGACCGTCAACCTGGACGGCTTCAAGCCCATCAACGACAGCTTCGGCCTGGCCGCCGGCGACCAGGTGTTGCGCGAGACCGCTCTGCGGCTGCAAGGCCTGGCCCGTGGCCACGACACCCTGGCCCGGCTGGCCGCCGATGAATTCGTGCTGGTGCTCGAAGGCGATGTCGGCGAGACGACGCTGGCCCAGATCGCCCAACGCCTGCTGGACGCGCTGGCCGAGCCCATGACCGGCGTGCCTGGCGCCGGCAGCCAGCCGCTGCGGCTGTCGGCCTCGGTCGGCATTGCGCTGTACGACGGCAGCGGGCCCGGCGAGGCGCTGGTGGCCCAGGCGGATTCGGCTGCGCAGGCGGTCAAACGTGCGGGCGGCAACGGTTTTGCGTTCTTCGAGGCGCATATGCAGGCCGGCGTGCGCGAGCAGGTCGAGTTGGCCCGCGACCTGCGCGCCACGCTGGCCGGCGAAACCGGCAGCGGCCGCCTGGCCCTGCATTACCAGCCCAAGATCGCCACTGCCCAGGGCGAAGTCAGGGGCGTCGAGGCGCTGCTGCGCTGGCAGCATCCGCAGCGCGGCGCCATCAGCCCGGTCGTCTTCATTCCCGTGGCCGAGCGCTTCGGCCTGATCGTGCCGCTGGGCGACTGGGTCATCAAGGAGTCCTGCCGCCAGATTGCACTTTGGCGTGAGGCGGGCCTGCAGATGCGCGTGGCCATCAACCTGTCGGTGCAGCAGCTGCGCCAGCCCGACGCCCTGGTGCGCCGCTTCGAGGAGGCGCTGGCCCAGTATGGCGTCGACGCCCGCCAACTGACCTGCGAGATCACCGAGTCCGTCGCGATGGACGACGCCACCGCCACCGAACGCTCACTACAGCGCCTGGCCGAACTCGGTCTGTGCCTGTCCATTGACGATTTCGGCACCGGCTATTCCAGCCTGGCCTATCTGCGTCGCCTGCCGGTGTCGCAGCTCAAGATCGATCGCAGCTTCATCCAGGACCTGGAGAGCAGCGCCGACGCCCGCGCCATCGTCAGGGCCGTCATCGAACTGGCCCATGCGCTAGGCCTGCAGGTGGTGGCAGAAGGGGTCGAGACCGAAGGCCAGGCCGAGGTGCTGCGCGGCAAACGCTGCGACAAGCTGCAGGGTTTTTTGTTCGCGCGCCCGATGCCGGCCGAGGACCTGACGCGCTGGGCGAAGGACGCGCAGGACGACCGACCGCGCTTCAGCTCGTCGGTCTACGCAACGCTGGACCCCAGCATTTAGGGCCGAACGGCCCTAAACCGCCATCCGCGCCGGCGCCACGTAGAAGCGCCGGAACTCCTCGAAATCCATGGTGTCGGCCGCCTCGATGCGGGCCTGCTCGGCCAGCGACTCGGCCGCCATCTTCTCGAAGCGGCGTTGCAGCTCGTCTGGAAACGGCAGCGCCAGCAGGGCCGCACGCGTGGCATCGCTCTGGCGGCGGGTGAAGCCGACATAGCTGTCGTCGAAGTCCTGGGCCATCACAGTCAGCACGCGCGCCGATGGGCAGAGCTCGGGCTGCTGCAGGCGCTGGCCGACGCGGCGCAGGGCCGCGCGGTAGGCGTCGCCGCCATGGGCCGCGTCAAGGGCTGCGGCGTGCACAGCGCAGGCGGCGAGGATCTCGCCGGCCCAGTCGGCGAGGCTGCGCTCACCCCCGCGCCAATGCTCCAGCATCAGGCCCGGCTCCCGGCCGCGGGCGGCCACGCGGTGCTGGTTGCGGCTGTTGGCGGCGATCTCGTCGGGCGTGTCGTCGGGGCTGTCGCTCTTCAGGCAGTGCAGCAGGAAGGCGTCCAGCACGCGGATGGCGTCGGCACCGATGCCGACCGGCTCGAAGGGGTCGAGGTCCATCAGCCGCACCTCGATGTACTCGACACCGCGCTCGCGCAGCGCATGCAGCGGCCGCTCGCCGGAGCGGATCACCCGTTTGGCGCGAATGGTGCTGTAGAACTCGTTCTCGATCTGCAGCAGGCTGGTGGAGAGCTGGTTGTAGTCGCCGCCGGGCGTCTGCACGCCAATGGCCTCATAAGGCGGATAAGGCCGGCTCAGCGCCTCCTGCAGCGAGGCCGCATAGCTCTCCAGGCAGTTGTAGGTGACGGCGATGCTGGACTGCGCGTCGCTCTGGTAGCCCAGCCGGCCCATGCGCAGCGAGGTGGCGTGCGGCAGGTAGAGGGTGTGGTTGGAGAGGCGCTGCAGGCCATGCTCGCGGTCATGCACGAAGCTGTCGCACAGCGCCGGGCTGGCGCCGAAGAGGTAGAGCAGCAGCCAGCCCTCGCGGCGGAAGTTGCGGATGGCACCGAAATAGCCCTCCGTCGACACGCCCGGCAACGACCAGTTGTAGTGAATGCCCGAGATGGTCTGCATGCGCCGGCCATAGCGCTGGCCCAGGCCCATGCGGTAGACGCTCTTGGCACGGCCGACATTGCTCGAACCGTAGCGGCCGATCGGGATGGTCTCGTCCGTGGGCAGGCCGCAGGGCATGGAGCCCACCCAGAGCCGCTCGTCGGCAAGGGCCCGGTAGACGGCCTGGTGGACCTCGGTCAGCTCCAGCAGGCAGTCGTCGACACCGGCATGCACGCCGGTGATCAGCTCCAGCTGCGACTCGCTGTAGTCGGTCGTGATGTGCGGATGGGTCAAGGCCGCGCCGAGGGCCACCGGATGCGGTGTCAACGCCAAGCCGCCCCCGGGGAGGGCGCGCAGGCTTTCCTTCTCGATGCCACGGCGGATGCCGAGCAATGTCTCTTTGTCGTTCATGGCGTCCGGGGACCGGGAATTGGGCCAAGACGGTAGCAGATGAAGGCTAAAGCTGCCCAGGCGCGTCCATGTCAGCCAGACTCGGCCTCAGGGCATGTTCGCCGGCCTGGATGCCTTCGTGGTGGCTGAGGTAGAGCGAAACGTCATAGCGCTCCAGCCAACCCACGGCCTTGAGCCTGTCCAGCACCGGGCCCTTGACCTCGGAGAACTCCAGCCTCAGCCCCTCGGCCCGCAGCGCCGCATGCAGCTCCTGCAGGGCGGTCAGGCCCGACACATCGATGTGGTTGACCGGCGCCATCAGCATCAGCACGCGCTGCGGCGCGCCGACCTTCTCGCGGTGCTCGCGCACATGGGCCAGCACGGCGTCGACCAGGCCGCGGGCGTTGGTGAACACCAGGCTCTCGTCGACACGCAACCCCACGACCTCGGGCCGGCACTCGACGGCATAGCGCTCGAGGTTGCGGTAATGCTGCGTGCCCGGCACGCGGCCGATGCGGGCGACGTGGGGCTGGGCCGTGCGCTGGATCAGCAGCGCGACAGAACCCACCACGCCGATGGCCAGCGCGGCCGCGATGCTCCAGCACAGCACGGCCACCGTGACGGCCACCATCAACAACCCTTCGGCGCGCGCATAGCGCCAGGCCTCACGGTAGGGCTGCAGCGAGAAGCCGCCCAGCACAGCCACAACGATGGTCGCGGCCAGCACGGGCTTGGGCAAATGAGCCAACGGTTCGGCCAGCAGCAGCATCGCGACGAACATGAAGGCGCAGACGAACACCAGGCTCCAGCGGCTGGCCGAGCCGGCCTCGTGCAGCAGGATGCTGCGCGAGAAGCTGCCCGCGACCGGCATGCCGCCGCTGACCGACGCGACCAGGTTGGCCGCTGCCAGGCCGCGCATCTCGGCCGCCGGCAGCAGCTTTTCGCCACGCCGCTGCGCCAGCGATTCCGACACCGCCAGGCTGGAAACGAAACCCATCAGGGCCACCAGGGCGGCGGACGGCAGCAACTGCAGCCACAGCGCGGCCTCCAGCCGCGGCAAGCCGAGCGGCAAGACCAGCGACGGCAGCGCACCGACCTGGGCAACGCCCATGGCGGCGGGCGTGAAGGCCGACAGCGCCATCGCCGCAACCAGCAGCAGCAGCGGCGCCAGCCGCGCCAGCAGGCGTGGGCCGGCCCGGCGCGACAGCAGCAGCAGCGCGATGCCTGCGCCTCCCCAGACCGCGCTGGCGACGCCGAAGCCGCCCTGCGGGGCCGATGCGATCAGGTCGGGCAGCGTGAAGCCCGCCGCCGCACTGCCCAGCAACACCGGCAGCTGGCCGGCCGCGATCATCAGCGTCGCGCCGGTCTCGAAGCCGCGCAGCGCCGGCACCGACAACAGGCTGGACAGCGCATCCAGGCGCAGCAGCGCGGCCACCGCCAGCAGCAGGCCCACTTCGGCTGCGAGCACGAGCGCACCTTCGGTCGCACTGACGCTGGCCGGCAACGCGCCCAGGGCCTGCGCGATCATCAGCGCCAGCACCGCCACCGGGCCCAGGCCCAGCACCGGGCTGGAGCCCAGGGCCGCATAGGCCAGCAGCGGCAGCAGGCTGGCATACAGCCCCACCTGCGGCGGCAGGCCGGCCAGCATCGCGTAGGCCAGGCTCTGCGGGATCAGCAGCACGGCGACAACAGCACCGGCGACCAAGTCGGCGCGCCAGGTGGGCATGAATCTCATCGGTGATCGATGCCGTGAATGAGTCTTGCGGGCTGAGCGACGGGCCGCTCCCTAGCCGGCCCGCACTGGCGATGTGCTTGCGGCTCGATGCCGCAAGCATCGCCGTCCTCTCGGGGGACCGGCCAAGGTAAGCCTTGGACGAGGGGCTTCATCTAGTCGACCTTGGCGCCCGAGACCTTCACGACCTTGGCCCACTTGAGGGTCTCGCTGGCGATGAGCGCCGCGAACTCCGCGGAGGAGCCCCCACCAGCCACTGCGCCCTGGCCTGCCATCCGTTCGCGCAGCGCCGGCGTATTCAGCGCCGCGGCGGCTTCGCGCTGCAGGCGGGCGACCTGGTCGGCCGGCTGGTGGGCAGGCGCCAACAGGCCGAACCAGGAGCTGGCCTCATAGCCCTTCAGGACCGCGCCGCCCGCCTCGGCCATCGTGGGCAGGTCGGGCACGGCCGGGCTGCGCTGAGCGCTGGTGACGGCCAGGGCCAGCAGCTTGCCGGCCTTGATCTGCGGCAGCGCCGAGGGCAGGTTGTCGAACATCAGGTCGGTGTTGCCGGCGATCAGGTCGAGCAGGGCGGGACCCGAGCCGCGGTAGGGGAAGTGCAGCATGAAGCTGCCCGTCATGCTCTTGAACAGCTCGCCGGCCAGGTGGATGGACGTGCCGTTGCCGCTGGAGGCCATGTTGAGCTTGCCAGGATTGGCGCGCGCGACGCGGATCAGGTCAGCCACGCTGTGAATGCCATAACGCGCCGCGTTGGCGGGGTTGAGCACCAGCACATTGGGCACGGCCGCGACCAGCGTGATGGGCGCGAAGTCCTTCGCCGGGTCGTAGGGCAGCTTGGGGTAGAGGGACGCATTGATCGCGTGCGTGCCGACCGTGCCCATCAGCAGCGTGTGGCCGTCCGTGGCCTTGGCGACCTCGGCCGAACCGATATTGCCGCCGGCGCCAGGCTTGTTGTCGACGACGACAGCCTGCCCCAGGCGCTGCTGCAGTTCGGGCGCCATCGCCCGTGCCAGCAGGTCGGTCGTACCACCGGGCGTGAAGGGCACGACGAGACGGATGGGCTTGCTCGGCCACGGCGCTTGGGCGGCGGCAGGCAGCGCGAGGCTGCCGGCCAGGGCCGCAACTTGGCGACGGTTCAGCTTCATGGCGATCTCCATCAGTGATGCGCGTTCGGGCCGAGCGCCGGGCCGCTCCCAAGCCGGCCCGCGCTGGCGATGTGCTTGCGGCTCAATGCCGCAAGCATCGTCGTCCCCACGGGGGACCGACTGGGCTTGCCCGCGTCCAGCAGAGCAAGACCGGGCGAGGGGCTCACTCTATCTGTCTACCTTGACGCCCGAAAGCTGGACGACGCGCGCCCATTTGGCCGTCTCGGCGGCAATCAGCGCAGCGAACTCCGGCCCGCCGCTGCCATGCACGAGCATGCCACGTGCGGTCAGCCGCTCGCGCAGCGCGGGACTGGCGAGTGCGGCAACGCTGTCACGCTGCAGGCGGGCAAGCTGCTCCGCCGGCTGGCCGCTGGGAGAAAACAGGCCGATCCAGGCACTGGCCTCATAGCCCTTGAGCGCCGGCCCGCCGGCTTCTTCGACGGTGGGCAGCTCCGGCAGGCTGGGGCTGCGCCGCGCGCTCGTGACGGCCAAGGCCAGCAGCTTGCCGGCCTTGATCTGCGGCAGGGCCGAGGGCAGGGAGTCGAACATCAGGTCCATGTTGCCGGCGATGACGTCCTGCTGGGCCGAGGCCGCGCTGCGGTAGGGGAAGTGCAGCATGTAGGTCTGGGTCAGTCGCTTGAAGAGCTCGCCGGACAGGTGCGTCGGGTTGCCGTTGCCGCCGGAGGCGATGTGCAGGCGCCCGGGCTGGGTGGTGGCGGCGTGCACCAGGTCGCTCACGCTGCGCACGCCCAAGGCTTGCGCGACACCGGGGTTGATGACGAGCACCAGCGGCACGGTCGCGACCAGGCTGATCGGCGCGAAATCCTTCACCGCGTCATAGGGAAGGCGGCGCCACAGCAGCGGGTTGATGACATGCGTGCCAACGCTGCCCATCAGCAGCGTGTGGCCATCACTGGCGCCGGCGACTTCGGCGGTGCCGATATTGCCGTCGGCGCCGGGCTTGATGTCGATGGTCACCGGCTGGCCCAGGCTCTTCTGCAGCTCGGGCGCGAGCTGACGGGCGGCGACGTCGGCCGCGCCGCCCGCTGCATAGGGCACGACGATGCGCAGCGGCCGCGTCGGCCATGGACCACCGGGCTGACCGTAGGCTGATGGCGCGGATGAGGCGGCCAGCCACAGCAGCAGGTGGCGCCTTTGCATCAGGACGCTCATGGCTGCACCGGTCCGGGCAGCTGCCTGAGCTTGACCTGGCCATTCATGCAGGCGGCGTCGAAGTCCTGCAGCACGGCGGCCAACGCATGGGCGTTGGGGGCCTCGACGGCACTGATGCCGACACCACGGTTGCGACCCTCGGCCTTGGCCTGGTACAGCACCATGTCGGCCCAGTTGACGGCCTGCTCCCAATGCAGGCGCAGGCCCGCGCCGGCCGCGCCGCCGAGGGGGAAGCTCGCGAATCCGATCGACACCGTGATGCGCAGCGGGCCCTCGGCGGTCTCGATCGGCTGGCTGCCGATGCCGCGCAGGACGCGCTCGGCCATCAGCGCGAGGTCGTCGCCGGGCAGCGCGGGCGCGAAGACGAGGAACTCCTCGCCGCCCCAGCGCACCACGAGATCGGTATCGCGCACGGCGGCGCGGATGCGGCGTGCCACCTCGACGATGACGGCATCGCCGGCCGCGTGGCCGTGCCAGTCGTTGACGTTCTTGAAGTGGTCGATGTCGATCATCATCAGCGCGCCGACAAAGCCCTCGCCCTTGGCGTCGCGGGCGCTCTGGTCCATGACGGCCAGGAAGTGGCGCCGGTTGGACAGGTCCGTCAGCGGATCGCGTTCGCTCTGGGCCCGCAACAGGCTCTGGTTGGCCGTGAGGCGCGCCTGGGCGCGGCGCATGCGCACCAGCGTCACGCCGATGAGGGCGACGGACAGCAGCAGCAGCGCGCCGATGGCGAAGCCGACCTGCTGCGCGAGCTGCTGGTTGGAGATCTGCTGGTCCTTGAGCTGGCCGTCGCGGGCCAGCAGGTCGAGGTCGCGCTGCTTGGCGGCGCTGTCGTATTTGCGGCCCAGCTCCTCCAGCGCCGCGGCGCGGTTGCGCTCGTTGGCGCGGGTGTTGAGATCCCGCTCGGCATGCAGGGCCGCCAGCGCCTCCTTGTACTGGCCCGCTTCGCCCCAGGTGTCGCCCAGCTCACGCAGCTCGCGGGCGCGCGGCACCAGGTCGGCCGGGTCGGTGCCGAACTCGCCGACCTTGGCGAGCTCCTGGCGGGCCTGGTCGAACTGGCGCAGCTTGATGTGGGCCACGGCCAGGTTGTGGTGCAGGCTGCGCTCGTAAAAGCGGTCGCCAAAGCGCTGCAGCACCGGCATGGCACGCTGCCCGGCGACCAATGCCTCCTTGGCCATGCCCAGATGCATGTAGGAGTCGACCAGGTTGGAGCGCAGTTGCGCGGCCAGGTGGGGCGCATCGGCCTGCTCGGCCAGCAACAGCGCGGCCTCGACGGCGCTGCGCGAAGCCGCCATGTCGCGGGCGCGGCGCTCGACCGCGGCCTCGTAGTTGCGCACGCGGGCGCCAGCCACGAGGTCGCCCGCGGCCTCGGCCGCGGCGGCACGCAGCTCGGCTCGCGCGGCGTCCATGCGGTCCTGGGCCTGCTGCGCCACCGCCAGCATGCCGTGGCTGAGGGCGGTCAGATGCTTGTCATCGCCGGCACGGGCCAGGGCCAGGGCTCGCCTGATGCTGGCCTCGGCGACGGCGAAGGCGCCCTGGGCGTATTGCTCGCGCTGCAGGATGCGCAGGGCCTCCCAGGCGCTGCGGAAGTCGCAGCCCTGCTCGCGCACGGCACGCACCTCATCGCCGACGGGGCAGCGTTTGTCCAGGCCCGCCAGGGCCCGGGCAGCCAGGGCCGTGGCGGATCTGCCGGTACGTTCCTGAGCCAGGGCACGCAGCACCCAGCTGCGGTCGACGCCGTCCTCGCGGCCCATCAGTTGCACGGCAACGGCATCGGCCGCCCCGGCCTGGCCGGCAGCCAGCAGCACACGGCCCCGTGCCATCAGCCAGGCGGCCTCGCGCGRCTGGCCGGGCTCGGCATGGGTGGGCCAGCGCTGCTGCAGCTCGGCCAGCATGGCCTCGGGCGCATCGAAGGCGCGGCGGGTGATGTTGGCCAGCAGGGTGTCCTCGGCCACCGGGTCGGGCGCCGTGACCGGTGCTGCGGTCGCGAAGCCCGAAGCCAGCATCATCAGCAGCAACGCAATGGTTCTCATGCGTTGGCCGGCCGGCTGGCGGCGTCGGGATGGAAGCCGCTGTCGGCCGCGCGGGCCGGGCCGCTGAGGGCCTGCAGGCCCACCAGGCCCTCGGCCCAGGCGGCCTCCAGCCGGGCCGTCAACTGCGCCGCGGCCAGGGCATCCTCGGCATGAATGCGCTCGACGCCATAGGCCTTGTTGCGGCCATGCGCCTTGGCCAGGTACATGACGGTGTCGACGAGGTCGATGGCGCGTTCCCAGGACAGGCGCAGCCCGTGCGGCGCCACCGGCAGGCTGACGAAGCCGATGGAGGCCGTGACAGTCACCTCACGGCCCTCATACAGAACAGGCTTGCTGCCGACCAGGTCGAGCAGACGCTGGGCCAGTTGGTTCGCCAGCATGCCGTCGTGGCTGCGTGCCACGATAAGGAATTCCTCGCCGCCCCAGCGCACGATGAGGTCGTCGTCGCGCACGGCCTGGCGCAGCCGCTCGGCAATCTCGATGAGGACGGTGTCACCGGCGGCATGGCCGAAGCTGTCGTTGATGCGCTTGAAGTGGTCGATGTCGATGAGGAAGAGACTGGCCGCCAGACCCTCGCCGCTGGCCAGGGTCTTGATCGCGGCCTGGAAGTGGCGGCGGTTGGCCAGGCCGGTCAAGGGGTCGGTCTCGCTCTGGCGCTTCAGCGAGGCATTGCTGTGGGCCAGCGCCTCGTTGGTGCGACGCACGCGGCGGAAGGCCTGCCAGAGCAGGCCCAGCGACACCAGCACGCAGCCGCCCATGGCCGACCACAGCGTCAGCGCCAGGTTGCGCTGGTGGACCTGCTCGGCCTTGAGGGCGTTGTCGCGGTTGAGCAGTTCGATGTCGCGCGCGCGCTGCTCGGCGTCCTGGCGCTCCTGGGCCTCCAGCAGCAGCTTGCGGGTCTCGTCGCGCAGCACGCGCTCGTCCATGCGGCGATGCTCGCGGTAGGCGGCGATGGCGCCGGCCAGGTCGCCGGCGCGTTCCAGATAACCCGCGAGCTCCTGCCAGCCGGCGGAGGCGTAGGACATGGCGCCCTGCTGTTCGTCCAGCGTGATGCCGGCGCGCACGTCGTCGCGGCCCTCGGCGATGCGGCCCATGGCGATCTTGGCCAGGCCGATGTTGGAGCGGGCGACGCTTTCGGCGCTGATGTTGCGCGTCGCGCGCGCCAGCGGCAGCGCCTGCTCGGCGAGTTCCAGCGCCCGCGCCGGGTGGCCCTGGCGCAGGTGATAGTCGGCGAAGTTGGCCAGGCCCAGGGCGCGCACCGAGTCGGCACCAGCGCGCGTGGCCTGTTCCAGCGCATCCGAATTGGCCTGTAGCGTGATGCTGGAGTCACTGTCCTCGGCGTAGACGATGCCACGCATCGTGTAGACCTGGTTCAGCGTCATCGGGTCCGGGTCCTTCTGGGCCTCGGTGAGCGCCTGGCCGATGAGCTGGCGGGCGCGCGCCGGCGTGTCCGCACGGCTGGACGTGAAGGCCAGGTCCACCAGCGTCAACGCCACGCGCCAGGGCCGGCCGATCTGTTCGGCCAGGCGCTGGGCAGCGTGGCCCTGGTTCAGCGACAGGTCGAGTTCACCCGAATCGCTGGCGATGGCCATGAGCTGGTGGTGGTAGCGCCAGCGGAACACGGGCGCGGCGGCATTGAGCTGGGCGGCGTCCACAGCCAGCAGCGTCTTGCGCGCCTCGCGCAGGTCGCCGTGGGAGCGCAGGTATTCGGCGCTGGTGCTGGCGGCTGCGACGGCGGCCGCGGCGCGCAGTTCACCGGCTGGCCAGTCGCGCAGGCGCTGGGTGATCTGGTCGGTCAGCGCCCGGTCGCGTGCATAGGCGGCGAGCAGGCCACGCAGGGCCAGAACGTCCAGCTCGGCGGCGCTGCCGGCTGGCAGCTTTTCGCCGCGGACCCGCAGCTCCTGCTCCAGCGCCGCGGGCTTGGCGCGGGCAGCGCGCTCGATGCGTTCGAGGTCATGGGCCAGGCCTTCGTCCGGCACGTTCGATGCGGCGGAGGCGGGCGCACCGGGACCCTCGCTGGGCGAGCAGGCGCACAGCAATGCCAATGCGGCCAGCGCCGCGCACAGCGTCGATCGTGAAGCCAGGGATTGATGCATCGAAACGGTTGGCGGCCGGGCTTGCCGGGCCGCGCTGCTGATTTCAGCGCGGTTCGGCCTGGCTGTTGCGGATCCCACGTCAGAGACCGTTGAAATTACACGCAACCGTAAGAATCGCCAGGCTAGGCCGGTCGGGCGCCGGGCCCCTGATATCCGCGCGGCACCGCGCCAAGCAGGCGGCGCGTGTAATCCTCACGCGGGGCCTGGATGATCTCGCGCGTGGGTGCCTGCTCGACAACGTCGCCGTTCTGCATCACCAGCACCTCGTCGGAGATGAACTTGACGACGGCCAGGTCGTGGCTGATGAAGATGTAGCTCAGGCCGAATTCGTCCTGCAGGTCCTTCAGCAGGTTGAGCACCTGGGCCTGCACCGACACGTCCAGCGCCGACACCGCCTCGTCCAGTACCAGCACCTCGGGCTGCAGCGTCAGGCAGCGCGCGATGGCGATGCGCTGGCGCTGGCCGCCCGAGAACTCGTGCGGGTACTTGGCCATTGCGCTCTCGTCCAGGCCCACCTTCTTCAACAGGGCGACGSCACGGGCCTCGCGGTCGGCGGTGCTGGTGCCGATGCCGTGGATCTCCATCGGCTCGCGCAGCGTCTGGCCGATGGTGAAGCGCGGGTTCAGCGAGGCATAGGGGTTCTGGAACACGACCTGGATGCGGCGGCGCATCTGCTGCCAGTCGGCACCGCTCATCTTCAAGAGGTCCTTGCCTTCGAACAGCACCTGGCCGCCGGTGGGCTCATGCAGGCGCAGCAGCGTCAGGCCCATGGTCGTCTTGCCCGAGCCCGACTCGCCGACCACGCCCAGCGTGTGGCCCTTGCGCAGCTTGAAGTTGACGCCCTTGACGGCCTTGAACTCGCGCTTGCCGAACAGGCCGTCCTTGAGCCAGAAGCTTTTCTGCAGGCCGGTCACTTCCATGATGACGGGCGCGCTGTCGTCCTTCACCTTCGCGTCGTTGCTTGCCGCCCGGCCGGCGATGTGGTCGTCGATGACCATCAGCCGCGCCGGGTTCTCCGTCAGCGACGGCCGGCAGGCCAGCAGGGCCTTGGTGTAGGCGTCCTGCGGGTCGTTGAAGATCTGCGCCACCGGTGCGTTCTCGCGCACCTGGCCGTGGCGCATGACGACGACCTGGTCCGAGATCTCGCCGACGACGCCGAGGTCGTGGGAGATGAAGAGCAGGCTCATCTTGTGGCTCTCCTTGAGCCGCGCCATCAGCTCCATGACCTGGCGCTGGATGGTCACGTCCAGCGCCGTCGTCGGCTCGTCGGCGATCAGCAGCTTCGGGCTGCAGGCCAGGGCCACGGCGATCATCACGCGCTGCTGCTGACCGCCGGACATCTCGTGCGGATAGGCCTTCAGGCGCCGCTTGGGCTCGGGGATGCCGACCTCGTTGAGCAGCTCCTCGGCACGCACCAGGGCCTGGCGGCGGCTCATGCCCATGTGCTTCATCAGCGGCTCGCAGATCTGCGTGGCCACGTCGAAGACCGGGTTCAGCGAGCTCATCGGGTCCTGGAAGACGCAGGCGATGTCGCGGCCGCGGATGGCCTGCAGATCGCGCAGGGAAGCCTGCAGCAGGTCGCGGCCCTGGAACAGGATGCGCCCTTCGCGCTCGGCATTGCTGGGCAGCAGGTTGAGCACGGACATGGCCGTGACGCTCTTGCCCGAGCCCGACTCGCCGACCAGCGCCACGGTGCTGTTCTCCGGCACGTCGAAGCTGACGCCCTTGACGGCGAGCGTGCGCTGCATGGCGCCGTTCTGCTTGCCCATGCGAAAGGCGACTTTGAGATCTTGGATGCTTAGCAGCATGGCTGGCCTCCCGCCGGGCCGCCCCAAGGGCAGGCCGCGCCCCCTCGGGGGGCAGCGAACAAAGTGAAGCGTGGGGGCATCTGTTTCATTCCAGGCCTCGCAGCTTCGGGTCCAGCGCATCGCGCAGCGCGTCGGTGAACAGTGCGAACGCGGTGACGAAAACGGCCATGCAGGCCGTCACGGCGGCCAGCTGCCACCAATAGCCGAGGATCATTTCGTTCTGTGCCTCGGCCAGCATGGTGCCCCAGGACACCTGGTCGACGCCGACGCCCAGGCCGAGGTAGCTCAGGATGACCTCGCTCTTGATGAAGCTGACGACGTGCAGCGACAGCTGCACCAGCGCCACGTGCGACACATTGGGCAGGATGTGCTTGAACATGCGCGAGGCCTGCGAGGCGCCGATGGCCTCGGCCGAGCGCACGTACTCGCGCACGCGATGCTTCATGAATTCGGCGCGGATGAGGCGGTAGATGCCCGTCCAGCCCGTCAGCGCCAGGATCGAGACGACCGCGCCGACGCCGCGCGGGAAGATGGCCGCGAAAGCGAAGATCAGCAAGATGCTGGGGATGGCGGTGAAGACGTTGTAGACCCACTCCAGCAGGTCGCCGACCTTGCCGCCGAAGAAGCCCGAGATGGCGCCCAGCACGGTGCCGATCAGCGTCGCGACGAGGGCCGCCGCCAGGCCGACGACGATAGACACCTCGGCCCCCTTGATGACCTTGGCCAGCACGTCGCGGCCCAGGCGGTCGCCGCCCAGCGGCAGGGTCTCGGCCCTGGGCGCCTCCTCGGTCTTGAAGGCCTTGGCGCGCTCCRCCCACTCGGCGTAGCGCGGCGCCAGCGGGTCGATGTCGGACAGGTCGACGTTGGGGCCCTTGGGTGTGGCGATGGTGCCGGTGTCTTCCTGCGGCTGGGGCCCGAGCAGCGTGGGCGGCGCGTTGGGCACGCCGACCTCCTGCTGCCAGCCCGAGGCCAGCAGCTTGGTGGCCGCCAGCAGCACCAGGACGAGGAAGGCACCGACGACCCACATCGACACGACGCCGACGCGGTCGGTCTTGAGGCGCCGCCACGCGGCGGCCCAGACGCCGCCGCTCGAAGATTCCGCCGCCCGGACCGGGCCGGAGGAGTTGGAGACCGCGGTCATTTCAGCACCACGCGCGGGTCGACCATCTTGTAGAGCAGGTCGACGACAAGGTTGACGGTCATCGTCAGTGCGGCGAGGTAGATGGCAAAGGCCTGGATCACGGGATAGTCGCCACGGTTCACGGCCAGCAGCAGCTCACGGCCGAGGCCCGGGATGGAGAAGAACACCTCGATCAGGAATGACCCGACCAACACGCCAGGCAGCAGCACGGACACATTGKTCAGGATGGGAATCATCGCGTTGCGCAGCACATGCTTGAGCAGCACCGTGCCCTCGGTCATGCCCTTGGCGCGCGCGGTGCGCACATAGTCGTGGCCGATCTCGTCGAGGAAGAAGCTGCGGTACAGCCGGATCTGCGGCGCCATCGACACGGCCACGGCGACCAGCACCGGCAGCGGCGCGTAGGTGGTCAGGTTGGTCCAGTGGCTGCTCGTCCAGCCCTGCACGGGGAACCAACCCAGGCGGAAGGCGAAAAGGTACTGCGCCAGGATGACGTAGACCAGCAGCGAGATGGACACGGCCACAGTCGTGCAGATCATCACCGTGCGGTCGGTCAGGCTGCCGCGCACGGTCGCCACGGCCAGCGCGAAGGTGATGGCCAGCATCACCTCGAGGATGAGGATGGGCAGCGTCACCGTCAGCGTGGCCGGCAGCCGGGTGGCGAACAGGTTGGCGACCGATTCGTTGGTCGCCCAGCTCTTGCCCCAGTCGAAGCTGACGATCTGCTTGATGAAGATCCACAGCTGCTCCCAGACCGGCTTGTTCAGCCCGAGCTGCTCGCGGATGGACTCGATCTGCTCCGGGCTGGCGTTCAGGCCGCCGAGGATGATGGCCGGGTCGCTGCCGAAGTACTTGAAGAGGAAGAACACCAGCAGCACGACACCGAGCAGGGTCGGGATCATCTGCCACAGGCGTCGGATCAGATAGGCCGCCATTCAGGGCTCCAGAAACCACAAACCCCGCCGTGGGTGCGGGGTTACACGAGAGAACGGGGCGGAGTCTATGCGAGTCACCTTCGGCTTTGCGTTGACGGTTTCACTAGACTCCGCGACTTTCCTGCCACCCCGCGCACGTTGCGATGAAGCTTCCCTCCCTGCTGACCGCCCTGCTGCTGGCCTGCGCTCTCCAAGCTGCCCAGGCCCAGAGTCCGGCACAAGAAAAGGTGCTGCGCTACGCCTTCAAGTCCGCCGAGACCGGCTTTGACCCTGCCCAGATCACCGACACCTACTCCAAGGCGGTCGTGGCGGRCATCCTGGACGCGCCGCTGGAGTACGACTTCGGCGCCCGCCCCTTCAAGCTGCGCCCGGCCACGCTGACGGAGATGCCCGAGATCAGCGCCGACTTCAAGACGCTCACCTTCCGAGTCCAGCCCGGCATCCTCTTCTGCGATGACCCGGCCTTCAAGGGCGCCAAGCGCGAACTGGTCGCGGCCGACTACGTCTACTCGATCAAGCGCCACTACGACCCCAAGCTCAAGAGCGGCAACCTCTACCTGCTGGAGAACGCCAAGATCATGGGCCTGTCGGAGCTGCGCCGCGAGCTCATGAAGGCCAAGAAGCCCTTCGACTACGACCGCGAGGTCGAGGGCCTGAAGGTGCTGGACCGCTACACCTTCCAGGTCAAGCTGGGCGTCGGGGACCCGCGCTTCATCTACCAGTTCAGTGATGCCGGCTTCCTCGGCGCCGTGGCGCGCGAGGTCGTCGAGTTCTACGGCGACAAGATCATGGAGCATCCGGTTGGCACCAATGCCTTCCGGCTGGCCGAATGGCGGCGCAGCTCGCGCATCGTGCTGGAGAAGAACCCGAACTTCCGCGACGTTCGTTACGCCGAGACCACCCCTCCCGAGGCCGACCCGCGCGTGAAAGGCGAGGTGGCGGCGCTGCAGGGCCGCAAGCTGCCGATGGTGGACCGCGTCGAAATCGACATCATCGAGGAGGCGCAACCCCGCTGGCTGGCTTTCCTGCGCGGTGAGTTCGACGTCATCGAGGAGGTGCCGCCCGAGTTCGCCAGCATCGCGATGCCCAACAACCATCTCGCCCCCAATCTCGTCAAGCAGGGCCTGTCCATGACGCGCTACCCGCGCGCCGACGTCGCGGTGTCCTACTTCAACATGGAAGACCCGGTCGTCGGTGGCTATACGCCCGACAAGATCGCGCTGCGCCGCGCCATCAATCTGGCCGTGGACCTGGACAAGGAGATCCGCCTCGTGCGCCGCGGCCAGGCCGTCAAAAGCCAGAACGGCATCCCGGCGGTCGCCTTCGGCCATGACCCGGCAATGAAGACGGAGATGAGCGAGTTCGACCCCGCCAAGGCCAAGGCTCTGCTCGACCTCTACGGCTACACCGACAAGGACGGCGACGGCTGGCGCGACCAGCCCGACGGCAAGCCGCTGTTGCTGGAGTACGCCACTTCGCCCGACAGCACCTTCCGCCAGCTCGCCGAGCAGTGGCAGAAAAACATGGAGGCGCTGGGCGTGCACATGGTCTTCAAGATCGCCAAATGGCCCGAGCAGCTCAAGGCCGCCAACGCCGGCAAGTTGCAGATGTGGGGCGTCGGCTGGGTGGGCACGACGCCCGATGGCGATACCTTCCTGGCGCTGGGTTCCAGCAAGTCCAAAGGCAATGCCAACAAGGCCCGCTTCGATCTGCCTGCCTTCGAAGCCCTCTACGACCGCCAGAAGGCCCTGCCCGACGGCCTCGAGCGCCGGGCTGCCATGCAGGAGGCCCAGCGCCTGATGGTGGCCTACGCACCCTATAAATTCCACGTCCACCGCATCTGGACCGACATGGCCCAGCCCTGGGTGCGCGGCTACAGCCGCAACATCTTCGTGCGCGACTTCTGGAAGTACATCGACGTCGACCGTAGCGCCACGCCCAAGGCCAAGTGATGAAACACCTCCTCGCCCTGCTCACCGCCTGCCTGTCCCTGCTCACCCCGGCCCAATCTGCACACGCGGCCGAGCCGGTCAAGACGCTGCGCTATGCCTTCAAGATCGCCGAGACCGGCTTCGACCCGCCGCGCCTGGCGGACATCTATTCGCGCAGCATCACCGCCCACATCTTCGAGACGCTGTATGCCTTCGACCCGCTGGCAAGGCCGACGCGGCTGATGCCGCTGATCGCCGTCGGCGAGCCCGAGATCAGCGCCGACTTCCGGACCTTCACGATGAAGGTCAAGCCGGGCATCTACTTCGCCGACGACCCGGCCTTCAAGGGCAAAAAGCGCGAGGTCACGGCCGCGGATTTCGTCTACAGCATCAAGCGCTTTGCCGACCCGGCCACCAACGCCCAGGCCTGGACGAGCTACGAGGATCAGGACATCACCGGCCTGGGCGCGGCGCGCGACAAGGCCCTCAAGACCAAGCAGCCCTTCTCCTACGACACCGAGATCGCCGGCGTGCGCGCGCTGGACCGCTACACGCTGCAGATCAAGACCAATGGCCCGCGTCCGCGTCTGATTGAATCCATCTTTGCCGGCAATGACCTCTACGGCGCGGTGGCCCGCGAGGTGGTCGAGTTCTACGGCGACAAGATCATGGAGCACCCGGTCGGCACCGGCCCCTTCATGCTCAAGGAGTGGCGGCGCAGCTCGCAGATGGTGTTCGAGCGCAACCCCGACTACCGCGAGCGTCACTACGAAGCCCAGCCCGCGCCGGGCGACGCCGAAGCCCAGGCGATCTACGCGCGGTTCAAGGGCCGCCGCATCCCGATGATCGACCGCGTCGTCGTCGATGTCATCGTTGAGAACCAGCCGCGCTGGCTGGCCTTCCTGAACAACGAGCACGACTTCATCGAGAAGGTGCCCGAGGAATTCATCACCCAGGCCGCGCCGGGCGGCAAGCTCGCACCCAACCTGGCCAAGCGCGGCATGCAGGCCGTGTTCACGCTGGCGCCCGACATGACGCTGACCTGCTTCAACCTCGAAGACCCGGTCATCGGC
>NZ_JBFUMO010000019.1:0-26940 GCF_054049355.1 Roseateles sp. P5_E11
GTGTTGCGCGCCTTCAGGCGGCGCTGCACCGTGGTCCAGGCGCCGCCGAGGAAGTCGAAGTCGTGCATGTCGCCCTGGCGGGCCAGCGTGTAGCCGGGCGGGTCGGCAGCGGCTGCAGGAGTGCATGCCAGCGCGGTGAGCATCGCAAAGGCGGCGAGGTTTTGAGTCGATGATGTGGGCATGTGGCGGTCTCTCGCTGGTTGGAAACCCAGTCTAGGAATCTCTCCCATGCCGCTCAAAACGATGATTGCTGCGCTTGATGTGAAGCCGCTCTTCAAATGGCCATGAACTCGCCCGGGCTGCCGCTTGAGTCGCTGCGCGTCCTTGCGGCCTGCGTGCGACATGGCAATTTCTCGCGCGCGGCCGACGAGCTGGCGATCACGCCGACGGCGGTCAGCCAGCGCATGCGCGCGCTGGAGGGCCAGCTCGGCGTCAAGCTCTTCGGCCGCCACGGCCCCAGGCTCATCGTGACGGCGCGCGCCGCGGCGTTGGCGGCCGGTGTGGAGCAGGCGCTGGCGCTGATGCGCACGGCTGTCGACGACTGCCGGCGCGCGCGGCCGCCGTTGCGGGTTACCTGCGCGCCCACCTTCGCCGCCTGCTGGCTGGTGCCGCGCCTGGCCAGCTACCAGGCGCTGGCCGGAGCAGACGCGATCGAGCTGGACGCCGGCCAGGGCCTGTCACCAGCCGGCAGCTTCGATGTCGCCGTCCGCAGCGGCAGCGGGCCCTGGCCCGGCTATCGCGCCATCCAGCTGCTGCCCGAGCAGGGCACGCCCATGCTCAGCCCGCGGCTGGCAGGGCAGAACAAGAGCTGGACGGTGGACGACCTGCTCGGCCTGCCGCTGATCCCCGACCCGCGCTGGCCCGCCTGGTTCCAGGCGGCAGGCCGGCCTGGCGCGCGACCGAACTTTGTCGCGACGCGCTTTCCGAACTACGAGCTGGAGGCGCGGGCCGCCGTACAGGGGCTGGGCGTGGCGCTGCTGTCGCMGGTGCTGTTCGGCGATCTGTGTGCGCGCGGCGAGCTGCTCGCGCCCTTTGCCACGCTGGTTCAGGGCCCCGACAGCTATTGGCTGCTGGCGCCCGCCGAGGCGCCGCCGTCGCATTTCGAGCAGTGGCTGGCGACCCAGCTCGCCGCCGCCGCGCCGCCGCCGGGCGCAAGCAAAACTATCGTTTGAAGATGCCGGACAGCAGGTTTGCTTTGGGTTCTGTTCGCCCACACTGCCGGCCATGTTCAGCCCCCCTTCCGCCGCCTCCTCGCGCGGCTTTCGCAGCAAGCTCTTCGTGCCCGGCGCGCGCCCGGAGCTGTTCGACAAGGCCTTGAGTGGCGCGGCCGATGCCCTCTCCTTCGACCTGGAAGATGCCGTGCTGCCCGAGGCCAAGCAGCGTGCGCGCGCCGACGTCGCTGCGGCCCTGGCGCGCGCCGCGGCCCTGCGGCAACGGCCTCTCGTCATCGTGCGCGTCAACGCGCCGGGCACGCCCTGGTTCGAGGACGACCTGCGTGCGCTGATGCAGCCGGGCCTGGACTGGATCAACCTGCCCAAGGCCGAGTCGGCCGCCGACGTGCTGCATGCCGCCAAGCTGCTCGGCGACCTGGAGGCTGCCGCGAACCGGGCCACGCCGGTCGGCCTGCTCGTCAACATCGAAAGCGCCACCGCTTTGGCGCGTGCCGCCGACATCGGCGCCKCCCATCCACGCGTCACCGGCCTGCAACTCGGCCTGGCCGATCTCTATGAACCCCTGGGCATCGCCCGTCACGACGGCGCCAATGTGCATGCCACGCTGCACGCGCTGCGCATGGCGGCGGCCGCTGCCGGCGTGCCGGCCTATGACGGCGCCTACCCGGACATCGCCGACCTCGACGGCTTTCGCGCCGAGGCTCAGATGGCGCGGCGCCTGGGCTTTGCCGGCAAGAGCTGCGTCCATCCGCGCCAGGTCGCGCTGGCCAACGAGGTCTTCGGTGCCAGCCCCGATGAGCTGGCCTGGGCCGAACGCGTCGTCGCCGCGGCCGGCCAGGCCGCGGCCGAGGGTCGTGGCGTCGTCGTGCTGGATGGCCGCATGATCGATGCTCCTTTTGTCCAGCGTGCGCGCCATCTGCTGCAAGCTTCCCGCGGAGTGACCCCTTGACCGACCGATTCCTGGCCTGGGGCCGGCCGTTCTTCGTGTTGCTGCTGCTCGCCCTGCTGGCCGGCGCGGCGCGCGCCGACAGCCTCGTCAACCTGCGCCGCTCGGCGCTGCCAGCCTTGCCTGCGACCGCCCTGGTGCTGGCCGCCGTCGATGGCCGCGCGGTCGCCTTCAGCGGTGATGGCGCCTGGCTGCTGGACGTGGACGCGGCACGCTGGAGGCCGCAGGCCTGGACGCAACCGGTACTGGGCGCGGCGACGGCGGCAGGCCAGTCCGTGCTGCTGCTGGGCACAGAAGGCCAGACCACCGGCGTGGCCCGGCTGACGCTGCAGCAGCAGCGCCTGGTGCCGCAAGCCTTGCCGGCGCTGCCAACGCCCTTGCGCGCGGCTCGCGTGGCATTGGCGGCCGACGAGCTGTGGCTGACCGGCCTGGACGGCCAGGGTCGCCCGGTGCTGCTGCAACTGCCCCTGCAAGCCGCCGATGCGCGCTGGCAGATCCATGCCGCCCGGCCTGGCGCCAGCCCAGCGCGCGCCATGTTCGCGCAGACGCGCGCCGTCTTCGTCGTGGAGGAGGGCGCTACACCCGCGGCGCCCGACAGCCTGTGGCGCTGGACGCTTGAGGCCGGCTGGGAGGCGCGCGGCTTGCTGCCCGGGCGCCTGGCTGGCCCCTGGGTGCGCGCAACGGGCCAGGCGCACAGCCTCTTCGTCATCCAGCCCCTGGCCGGTGGCGCGCCGCGGCTGATGAGCTGGCAGACCATCACCCAGTCCTGGGCCGAGCTGCCGGACAGCTCCTTGAGCGGCATCACCCAGGCGTTGCCCTGGCAAGACGGCTGGCTGTGGCTGGACGGCACCGGCAAGGCAGCGACGCTGGAGGTCGAGTCCGGCAAGCTGCTGCTCAAGCCGCTGGACTGGATTGTCATCGTCGTCTACCTCGCCGCCATGCTCGGCATGGGCCTGTACTTCTATCTGCGCGAGAAACGCCAGTCGACGACCGAGTTCTTCGTCGGTGGCCGCAAGATCCCGTTCTGGGCCGCGGGCGTCAGCCTCTACGCGGCCAACACGAGCTCCATCAGCTACATCGCCATCCCCGCCAAGGCCTTCGAGACCAACTGGCAGTACATGACGAACAACCTCATCGCCGTGCTCGGCCTGATGTTCGTCGCGGTGTGGATCGTGCCGCTGCTGCGCCGGCTGGACCTGATGAGCGTGTTCTCCTACCTGGAGACGCGCTTCCACCCCGCCATCCGCATGCTGGCCAGCGGCCTGTTCATGCTGACCCAGCTCGGCAGCCGCATGAGCGTCATCCTCTACCTGCCGTCGCTGGCCATCGCCACCATCACCGGCGTCCCGGTGACCTGGAGCATCCTGATGATGGGGCTGTTCACCATCTGCTACACGGCGCTGGGCGGCATGAAGGCGGTGGTGTGGACCGACGTCGTGCAGCTCGTCGTCAAGATGGGCGGCGCCCTGTTCGCCATCGCCTTCATCGTCTGGTCGCTGGACGGCGGCATGGCCGAGTTCATGCGCACGGCAGCGGCCGAGAACAAGACCCGCGTGTTCGACTTCAGTTTCGACCTCAGCAAGGCCACGGTCTGGGGCTTCCTCTTCCTGGTGCTGTTCGATGTGGTGCTGACCTTTCCCAAGGACCAGGTGCTGATGCAGCGCACGCTGTCCACCGCCAACGCCAAGGAGGCCGGCCGTTCGATCTGGGCCTTCGCGGCCATCATGATTCCCGGCGGCATCGTCTTCTACACCATCGGCACGGCGCTGTTCGTCTTCTACAAGGCCCACCCCGAGCGCATGAACCCGCTGCTGAGCATCGATGCGACCTTCCCCCTGTTCATTGCCGCTGAGCTGCCCACGGGCCTGACCGGCCTCATCATTGCCGGCATCTTTGCCGCGGCGATGGCGACGCTGTCCAGCATCATCAACAGCGTGTCGACGCTGGCTTCGGTGGACTTCTACGAGAAGCTCGTGAAGAACCCCGACCCAGCCCGCAGCGTGCGCTTCGCGGAGTGGATGACGGTGGCCGCCGGCCTGCTGGGCATCGCCTTCGCGCTGCTGCTGTCGCGCTATGACATCCACTCGCTGTTCGACGTTTCCATCGAGCTGGCCGGCCTGCTCGGTGGTGGCTTCGCGGGCGCCTACACGCTGGGCATGTTCACGCGCCGCGCCAACTCGCCCGGCGTGGCCATCGGCGTCGCGGCGGCCATCGTGCTGACGACGGTGGCCTGGTACTTCAAGCTGCTGCACCCCTATCTGTATCTCGGCATGTCCATCATGCTGTGCATCGTCGTCGGCTACCTGGCCAGCCTGTTCTTCCCGGTGCCGACGCGCTCGCTGCGCGGCCTGACGATCTACCGGCAGGACGCCGTGGAGTAACCTCCCAGCCACAGGCGGCCGCCCAGAGCTGCGTCAGGACACGCACGTTGGAGACCCAGTTCCTGCACACCTTCGTGGCCGTCGTCGACCACGGTTCGATGGCCGCCGCGGCGCGCGTGCTCAACATCACGCCGGCGGCGGTGGCCCAGCAGATCCGCACGCTGGAGCGCGAGATCGGCGCGCCGCTGATCGCCCGCGCCGGCCGCTCGGTGCACGTCACCGAGCCGGGTTCGCGCATCCTCGAGCGCACGCGCGAGCTGCTGCGCGGCGTGGCCGACCTGAGCACCATCGCCACCGATGAGACGCCGGCCGGCGAGCTGCGCCTGGGCGCCGGCACGAATGCGCTGACCGGCCTGGTGCCCGACATCCTGGCCCGCCTCGTCGAGCTGCATCCCAGGCTGAAAGTCTTCATCCGGCCCGGCTATTCGCCCGAGCTCTACCGCGCCGTCGAGGCCGGCGACCTGGATGCGGCCGTCGTGCTGGAGGCGCCCTTCCCGCTGCCCAAGACCTGTGGCTGGGAGCTGCTGCGCGAGGAGCAGCTCGTTGTGCTGGCGCCCCGCAAATGGGCCGGCCGCGACCCGCATGAGCTGTTGGCCAGCGAGCCGCTGGTGCGCTACGACCGCACGCAATGGGGCGGCCGCGTCGCCGACCAATACCTGCAGCGCGCCGGCATCGTGCCGCAGGAGCGCTTCGAGCTGAATGCGCTCAACGCCATCGCCGTCATGGTGGACCGGGGCCTGGGTGTGTCGCTGGTGCCGGACTGGCTGCGCCCCTGGCCCGAGGGGCTGGATGTCGTCTGCCTGCCGCTGCCCCTGCCCAGCGAGCCACGCCGCATCGGCGTCGTGTGGTCGCGCGCGACGGTGCGCCACCGCCTGGTCACGGCCTTTCTGCGCGAAGCGCGTGCGGTGTCCGGCCTGGCCTGAGCCGGCTGCATCGGCACACAACAAATTCTTGGGCTTGAACATAGGTGGCGAGGGTGTGAGCTTGTCACGCACTGGCTGAGACTGCGGCCACAGCGCCCGCCACGCCACGCCCACCGGCATCAGTGCAGAAGGCGCGCCCACAGATCGATGGAAAGCACAAAGATGACGAGACAAGCACCGGCCGGCCAGGGCCACACCACCCGTTTCCCCCGCCGCGCCATCGCGCTGGCGGTCGTTGCCACTCTGGCCGCGGCCGGCGCCCAGGCTCAGCAGGCCGCTGCCGATGCCGACACGAACGCGGACGGCAGCGAGCTCCAGCGCGTCATCGTCACCGGCACGCGCGTGCCCAAGGCCGTCGACAAGATCCCGGGTGCCGTCACGCTGATCACCAAGGAAGAGATCGCCCACACGCTGAACATGACCGACGACATGACGGCCGTGCTGTCGCGCACGGTGCCGGGCTATGCGGAGTCATCTCAGGCCATGAGCAACACCGGCGAGAACCTGCGCGGCCGCATTGCGCTGCGCCTGTTCGACGGCGTGCCCCAGGGCTCGCCGCTGCGCGAGGGCACGCGCAATGCCAGCTTCACCGACATGGGCCTGGTCGGCCGCATCGAGGTCATCAACGGCCCGTCGGCGTCGGAAGGCATCGGCGCTGCGGGCGGCATCATCAACTACCTGTCCAAGACGCCCACCAAGATGGGCAGCGAGGTCACGCTGACGGCGCGCTACACGACGGCCTTCGAGGATGACAGTGCCGGCTGGAAGCTCGGCGCCAACTACGCCTTCAAGGCCGAGGACTGGGACTTCATCGGCGGCGTCTCGCGCATCGACCGCGGCATGACCTACGACGGCCATGGCCGCCGCATCGGCCTGAACACCAGCGGCTCGGTCGCCGACTCGACGGCCAACAACGTCTACGCCAAGGCCGGCTACAACTTCGGCGCCAATCGCGAACAGCGCATCCAGGCATCGTTCTCCAAGTTCAAGATCGAGGGCAAGGGAAACTACCACCTCGTCGACGGCGATCGCACGGCCGGCTCCACCAACACCTCCGAGCGGCCCGGCCTGTTCGGCACCCTCAGCGAGATCAACGACTTCTCGCAGAGCACGCTGTCCTACAAGCACAACGACCTGTGGGGCGGCTCGCTGTCGCTGGACGCCTACTACGCCGACCAGAAGATGCGCTACCCGGCCGAGAACGGTGCCGACCGCCAGGACCCGCTGATCGCGCCGCTGGGCACGCTGGTGGACCAGTCCGAGGTGCGCACACGCAAATACGGCCTGCGCAATGCCTACAGCCATGGCGATGTCTTCGGCGTCGAAGGGCTGGAGGTGCGCGGGGGCGTCGACCTGACGCACGATACCGCCAGGCAGTGGCTGGCGCTGACCGATCGCCTGTGGGTGCCGCCGATGAACTACAGCAGCGTCGCGCCGTGGTTCCAGGCGTCCTACGACATCGGTCCCGTGACGCTCTCCGGGGGCTTCCGCCGCGAAGACGGCGAGCTGGAGGTGGCCGACTACAAGACCACTTATTTCCGCAACCGCGTGGACGTCAAGGGCGGCAAGCTGAACTACAAGGCCAACCTGCCCAATATCGGCGCGGTCTGGAAGATCGGCGGCGGCTGGTCGGCCTTCGTCTCCAGCGGCAAGGGCTTCACGCTGCCCAATGTCGGCATCCCGCTGCGCAACATCAGCTACCCCGGCCAGTCCGTCGCGGGCATCCTGGACCTGCAGGCCGTCATCGTGAAGAACAACGAGATCGGCTTCAACTGGCGTGGCGCCATGGGCTCCTTCGGCGGCTCCTACTACAAGAGCAAGTCTGACTTCGGCCAGTCGCTGTCCATTGACCCCGTCACCAACGACTTCCTGCTGTCGCGCCAGCCCGTCAACATCAGCGGCTACGAGCTGACCGGCGAGCTGCGCGCCACGCGCGACCTCAAGTTCACGGCGCTGTATTCGCACACGTCAGGCAAGACCTGGTTCACCAGCGGCGGCCCGCTGACCAAGCAGATGGGCGTGCTCGACATCAACCCCGACAAGCTCGGCGCTTCGGCCACCTGGCGCTTCCTGCCCCAGGCCGACGTGACGCTGGGCGCGACCAAGCTGAGCTCGCGCGACCTCAACGTCGGCACCAGCGCCGAGGAGCACACCAAGGGCTACACGCTGTTCGACTTCAGCGCCAACTGGGACTGGGGCCATGGCGGCAAGAGTTCGCTGGGCATCGAGAACCTGACCAACAAGTTCTACGTGCTGAGCTGGTCGCAGGTGGTGGGCTTCCGCAACTACACCTCGGGCCGCGGCCGCGTCGTGTCGTTGACGCATACGGTGACCTTCTGACCCCTGCCTCCCGACCCGAGCCGACACGGCGCCTGCTGCTGGCCGCTGCGGCCGCGGCCGCCTGGCCGGTGCGGGCCGAGCCGGCGCTGCCGGCCTGCACGCCGGCCTCGGCCGGCTTTTCGGTCGAGCGCCTGCGGCGCTTGAACGCTTTCCTCGAAGGCGACACGCGCGCCAGTGCACGCGGCCCCGGCCACCTCGGTGCCGTCGTGCTGCTGGCGCGCGACGGCTGCGTGCTGCACCACCAGGCCCACGGCCACCGCGACCTCGCGCGCCGCGAGGCCATGCCCCTGGATGCGATCTTCCGCATCTATTCGATGACCAAGCCGATCGCGTCGGTGGCCGTGCTGATGCTGATGGAGGAGGGCGGGCTGACGCTGGACGACCCCGTCGAGCGCCACCTGCCCGAGTTCGCGGGCCAGCGCCTGCGCGAAGGCAGCAGGCCGCGCAAGCCGGTCACGCTGCGTCATCTGCTGACGCACACCTCGGGCTTGGACACCGACGGCGCGGCGGCCGACCCGCAGGCCGCGCCCGACCTGGCGACGTTCGCGCGCCGCGTCGCCGCCGTGCCGCTGGCCGTCGAGCCCGGCAGCCGCTTCCGCTACGACGGCATCAACACCGATGTGCTCTGCCGCGTCGTCGAGGTCGTGTCGGGCCGGCCTTTTGCGCGGTTCCTGCGTGAACGCCTGTTCGAACCCCTGGGCATGGGCGATACCGGCTTTACGGTGCCCGCCGCGCAGCGCTACCGCGTCGCCGACATCACGAGCGTCACCGACGACGGCCGCCTCGTGCTCGCCAACGCCCGCTCGGCCGACGCGCCGGGCGTGGCGCTGCGCGACTACGACGGCGGTGCCGGCGGCCTCTATTCAACGGCGAATGACTATCTGCGCTTCGCCCAGATGCTGCTCGACGAGGGCTGGTGGCGCGGCCGCCAGCTGCTGTCGCCCAGGACCGTGGCGCTGATGCGCATGAACCAGGTCGGCCACCTGGACGTCGGCAACGACCTCGGCCCCGGCGAGGGCTTTGGCCTGGGCGTGTCCATGGTGCTGGACGTCGCCCGCCGCGGCCGGCTGGGTTCCGAGGGCTCCTTCGGCTGGCCGGGTGCGGCCACCACCTATTTCACCGTCGACCCGCGCGAGCGCCTCGTTGCCCTCCTGCTGATGCAGCATGTGCCGCGCGGCGTCGCCACCGACCCGCCGCGGCCGACGGCCGCTTTCCACAACCTCGTCTACCAGGCCCTCGAGCGATGAAGCCTCCCGCCATCCTGGTCGCCGGCTCGGCCAATCTCGATTTCGTCGTGCGCGCGCCGCGCATCCCGGTGCCCGGCGAAACCGTGCTGGGCCGCGGCTTCCAGACCTTCCCCGGCGGCAAGGGCGCCAACCAGGCCGTGGCCTGCGCGCGCGCCGGTGGCGTGGCGACGGACATGCTCGTCGCCCTCGGCCAGGACGCCTACGCCGCAGAGCTCGAAGCTTCGCTGCGCGCCGCTGGCGTGACGCCCCACATCGTCCGCCCCGAGGGCCTGGCCACGGGCACCGCCTTCATCTGCGTGTCCGACGACGCCGAGAACGCCATCACCGTCGCGCCCGGCGCCAATGCCGGCCTGGCGCCCGAACACCTGCCGCCGCTGAGCCACTACAGCCACCTGCTGCTGCAACTGGAGACGCCACTGGCCACCGTCACGGCCTGCGCGCGCGTCGCCCATGCCGCCGGCCTCAACGTGACGCTGAACGGCGCGCCTGCCCAACCCCTGCCGCGCGCGCTGCTGGGTGCGCTGGACCTGCTCGTCGTCAACGAAGGCGAGCTGGCCGCCATCAGCGGCATCCAGCATGACATCGACGCGGCCATCGCCTCGCTGGACGTGCCCTGCGTCGTCGTCACGCTGGGCGCACGCGGCGTGCGGGCACGCTGCGGCGCGGCCTGGTTCGAGCAGCCCGGCTTTACGGTCGAGGTTGTCGACACGACCGCGGCCGGTGACACTTTCTGCGGCGCCCTGGTGGCCGAGCTGGCGAATGGCGCCCGCTGGCCCGAGGCGCTGCGCTTGGCCTGCGCCGCTGCGGCCCTGGCCTGCACGCGGCCAGGCGCGCAGGGCAGCATCCCCGCGCGTGCCGAGGTCGAGTCCTTTCTGCAGTCCCGATAAATCCATGGCCGAGTACAAGTTCTCCCACGTCACGACACAGCGCTACCTGCCCACGCCGGGCAAGGCACCGGGCTGGCCGTTCGCCGAGATCGGCCACTGGCAGATGGACGTCAACGGCACCGCCGACGACTGGCTGCGCGACCTGCGCGACTGGCGGCGCGAGCACCTGGTGCGCATCGGCTATGACGACGCCAACTACCGCCGCCCCGAGCTGCAATGGGCGCAGCGCAATTTCGTGCACGCGCAGATGATGGTCGAGGACCGCTTCTTCTTCGACGCGGCCACGGGCGAGTACACGGTGGACCGCTACCTCGACGACCTCGAGCAGCGCTTTGGTGGCCTGGACAGCGTGCTGATCTKGTACGTCTATCCCAACATCGGCATCGACGACCGCAACCAGACCGACCTGGCCCACGACCTGCCCGGCGGCCTGAATGGGCTCAAGCGCGCAGTGGACGCCTTCCACCGCCGCGGCGTGCGCGTCTTCCTGCCCACCAAGCCCTGGGACCACGGCACTCGCGAGCACGCCGAGAGCGACTGGGAGGCCATCGCCGGCATCGTGCAGGCCGTCGGTGCCGACGGCATCAACGGCGACACCTACAACGGCGTGCCGCGGGCTTTCTTCGACGCCTGCGAGCGGCGCGGGCGCTACGTCGTGCTGCAGCCGGAGTCGACGATTTCCTGCGAGGAGCAGCTGATCTGGAATGTGCAGAGCTGGGGCAAGAAGGTGCCGCAGGACGTCGTGCCCGTCGTCGCCAAGTTCAAGTGGCTGGAACCGCGCCACATGATCAACCTGGAGAACCGCTGGAGCCGCGACCGCAACAACGACTTCCAGTACTGCTTCTTCAATGGCGTGGGCTACAACGCCTGGGAGAACGTCTGGGGCATCTGGAACGGCTTCACCGGCCGGGATGCCGCCACGCTCAAGCGCATCGCGACGCTGTACCGCGCGCTGGCACCGCTGCTGGTCAGCGGCGACTGGCGGCCCTATGCGCCGACGCTGCAGGCGGGTGTGTTTGCCAGCAGCTTTCCGCTCGATGGGCGGCGGCTGTGGACGATCGTGAACCGCAACGAGTACGCGGTGGATGGCGAGCAGCTCGCCGTCGAGCATGCCGAGGGCACGCGCTACTTCGACATGTGGAACGGTGTCGAGGTGCAGCCGCGCGTGGACGGTGCTCAGGCGGTCTTCTCGGTGGCGCTGGAGGCGCGGGGCTTTGGCGCGCTGCTGGCCGTTGCGGCTGGTGAGTCGGTGGACGGGTCTTTGCTGGCTCGCATGGCCGAGCTGGCGCGCACGCCGCTGCAGTCTCTCGACAAGACCTGGCGGCCGCTGACGCAGCAGCTCGTCGCCATTGCACCCACGCCGCGCGTCGAAAAGGCACCTGAGAGCATGGTCGAGATCCCTGCCGGTGAGTTCGACTTCGCCGTCGGCGGCGTCGAGGTCGAGGGCCAGACCTGGGCGGGCCTGGACGTGCAATACCCATGGGAAGACAGCCCGCGCCGCCAGCATCGCCGTCGCATGGACATGCCGCGCTTCTTCATGGACCGCACGCCGGTGACCAACGCGCAGTTCCATGCCTTCGTGCTGGCCGCGCGCTATCAACCGGCGGATGCGCACAACTTCCTGCGCCATTGGGTGAACGGTGAGCCGCCCGCAGGCTGGGCCAACAAGCCGGTCACCTGGGTCGGCATCGAGGACGCCCGCGCCTATGCCGCCTGGGCGGGCAAGCGCCTGCCGCATGAATGGGAGTGGCAATACGCCGCCCAAGGCGGCGACGGCCGCGCCTATCCCTGGGGCGAGGCCTGGGACGCGAGCGCCGTGCCGCCGCCCAACACCGGTCGCACGCTGACCCCGCCCGCCGACGTCGACACCCACCTGCGCGGTGCCAGCCCGTTTGGCGTGCTGGACCTGGTCGGCAATGTCTGGCAGTGGACCGATGAATACGCCGACAACCACACCCGCGCGGCCGTGCTGCGCGGCGGCAGCAGCTACCAGCCGCAGACTTCGCACTGGTACTTTCCGCAGGCCTACCGGCTCGACCAGCACGGCAAATACCTGCTGATGGCGCCGTGCAAGGACCGCTCGGGCATGCTGGGTTTCCGCTGTGTCGTCGATGCGCGCTGAGGTCCAGCTCGGCGGCGTGCTCGGCGAGGCCGTCGAAGCCAGCCGCCGCGGCCGGCTGCACCGCTTCATCGCCGGGCCCGATAGCCCGGCCATCGCGCTGTTCCTGCGCGCCGTCGCGGACAAGAACCTGGAGGGGGACTGGTACGGCGAGCATGCCGGCAAATGGCTGGTCGCTGCTTCCCGAGCTGCGGCCCGTAGCGGTGACGCCGAGCTGGAGTCTCACGTGCGCGCCGTCGCCGACTTCCTCTGCGCCCAGCAGGAAGCCGACGGCTATCTCGGCACCTATGCCGCGCCACGTCGCTTCATGGTCAAGCAGGCACCCAAGCCGCCGACCTGGGACGGCGCGCCGAGCCTGCGCACCTGGGACATCTGGACACACAGCTATCTGATCCTGGGGCTGCTCGAAGCGCACCGCCATTTCGCGGAGCCGGCCTGGCTGGCAGCGGCCCGCCGCATCGGCGACCTCTGCGCGAGCGCGCTGGCGGAGATCGACATCACCGATCTCGGCAACCACCACGGCATGTCGGCCACGGTGCTGATGGACCCGGCTTGCGAGCTTTACTTCGTGACTGGCGAGCGCCGCTACCTGGACCTGGCCGAGCGCATCCTCGAACAGGCCGACCGCCACGCGCCGCTGGCCCTGCTGAGCCGCGCGCTGGCCGGCGCCGACGCGGCCGACATCGCCACCGGCAAGGCCTACCAGCTGCTGTGGAACCTCGTCGGCCTGGCCAAGCTGCACCGTGCCACCGGCCGGCCCGAGCTGCTGGCTGCCGTGCATGCGCTGTGGGCCGGCATCCGCGACAAGCACCTGAGCCTGGGCGGCGGCCCCTGGGGCGGCGTGGCCCACCGGTCGCGCGAGGTCTTCAATGCGCCGGGCAGCTTTGTGCCCGAGGCCTATGTGGAGACCTGCTCGACGCTGGCCTGGGTCCAGCTCAATCGCGAGTTGCTGCTGCTCAGCGGTGATGCGCGCTACGCCGAGGAGATCGAGCGCGCGGCCTACAACGACCTCTTGGGCGCTATCGCGCCCAATGGCGAGGACTGGTGCTACTACAGCTTCCCCAATGGGCGGCGTGTGCACACCACGTATTGGCGCTGCTGCAAGAGCAGCGGCGCGATGGCGCTGGAGGAGCTGCCGGCGCTGGCCGTCAGCGGTGGCGAGGGCGAGCTGACGGTGCATCTGCATGGCCCGCTGACGGCGCGCGTCGGCGGCGTGGGCCTGCGCATCGAGACGGGCTATCCGTACGAAAGCGACGTGGCGCTGACTCTTGACCCTGATGCGCCGGCTCGCTTCACGCTGAAGCTGCGCTGCCCGTCCTGGGCCGAGGGTGCCCATGCGGAGGTCGGCGGCGAGCGCTTTGCCGGCCCGCCGGGAAGCTATCTCGCCATTGACCGCGTCTGGCAGCCCGGCGATACCGTCAGGCTGTGCCTGCCGATGAAGGCTGAACTGCACGAGCGCCGCAACCGCAACGTGCAGGAGTCGCGCGCGCCCGACGGCAGCGCCGTGCACCAGACGGTGCTCGATCTGGGCTATGTGGCGTTGACGCGAGGCCCCCTCGTCTTCTCGACCCCATTGATCGACGGCTTCAAGACCGCCGAGACTGTGCAACTGCCCGAGGCGCCGCTCGAACACTGGGTCAGCGAAGTGGCCGGCGCCGAAGTGCCGACCCTGCGCATGAGTCTGGGCTGCCGCGCGCCGCTGGACTTCCAGCCCTATTTCCTCGCCGGTGGCCGCGAGGACGGCGCCTGGCGCCTGACCTGGTTGTCGACCGCGCCGGTGACCACGACAACCAAGATTCCGTGATGCCTGAGCGAACGCCAGCGCCCTTGGTTGCGCCGGGCTTCTGGCCCAGACTGCCGCCATCCTGACGAGCCCCCCGCCGTGAACGCCGCTGCCTTCCCTCCCTCCACCCGACCCGGCCCGCCGGGGCCACTGAGCGGCGTGCGCGTGCTCGACCTGAGTGCCTACATCGCCGGGCCCTATGGCTGCACGCTGCTGGCCGACCAGGGCGCCGACGTGCTCAAGGTCGAGCCGCCGGCCGGCGACAACCTGCGCAACTACCCGTCCACGCTGGCTGCCGAGAGCCGTGCCTTCATCGGCGTGAACCGCAGCAAGCGTGGCGTCGTGCTGGACCTGAAGCAGCCCGCCGATCTCGCCGCCCTGCTGCGCCTGGTGCGCGAGGCCGACGTGCTGGTGCACAACTTCCGCCCCGGCGTGCCCAAGCGCCTGGGCATCGCCCACGAGCAGCTGGAGCTGCTGAACCCGCGCCTCATCTACTGCGCCGTGACCGGCTACGGTGAGACCGGCCCGCTGAAGGACAAGGCCGGCTACGACCAGGTGCTACAGACACTGACCGGCATGTGCGCCCTGCAGGGCAAGCGCGGCGGGCCGCCGGAGATCCTCTACGGCTCGGTGGTCGACTACTACGCGGCGGCCCTGGTCGCTTCAGGTGTCGCGTCGGCGCTGTTCGAGCGCGAGCGCAGCGGGCGCGGCCAGTACGTCGGTGTGTCGCTGCTGCGCAGCGCGTTGACGATGCAGTCGGCCCGCCTGGTCTGGGCCGGCGATGAGCCGCTGGACATCGGCCGCGACATGCGCTCGGGCGGCGTCACCGGCATCCACCCGGCGCGTGAGGGTCATATCTACATCTCGGCCAACACAGCGCATTTCTGGGCGGCGCTGTGCCGCATCACCGGCCTGGATGATCTCGCCGCCGACGAGCGCTTCGACACCGTCAAGAAGCGCGCCGCCAACGCCGCCGGGCTGCTGACGAGGCTGCATGCGGCCCTGGCCACGCGCACGGCGCTGGAGTGGGAGGCCTTGTTCGGCGACGAGGTGCCTTGCGCAGCGGCCCGCCAGGTCGAGGACATGTTCCAGCATCCGCAGGTGCTGGCCGAGGGCATCGTCGGCGACCTCGAGCACGCGACCGTCGGCAGCTATCGCGGCGTCACGCGGCCCATCGTCTTCGGCAGGACGCCCGGGCCGGAGCCGTTCGCCGCGCCGACCCTCGGCCAGCACGACGACGAGCTCAAGCCTTAGGTCGCGTTCGTCAGCACCTCGATGCGATGGCCGTCGAGGTCATGGAACATCGCGCCGAAGTAGGTCTCGCTGATGTCGGGCCGGGGGCGTGGCGTGAAGATGTCGCGAGCCGCCGAGGCCAGCGCCACCTCATGTATGGCTGCAACGACGATGCGGTCCGGAGCGCCGAGAGCGATGTGGGCACCGCGCGCCGTTACCGGCTCGTCTTCGGGCACCGGGTAGAGGAAGAAGCACCAGCGCTCGGGCGTGCCGAAGGCGGCTTCGCTGCCGGTATCGCGCAGCAGCGCCAGGCCCAGCGGCGCCAGCACGCGGCTGTAGAAGGCCACCGACTCGGCGTAGCGGCGGGTGCCCAGGGACACGTGATCGATCATCGGGAAAAACTCCTGTGGGGACGCCTGTCATCCTAGAAAGGGTGTCGCGGCGAAATCCGGCAAGATGCGCGGCTCCCTTGCCGTTTGGCCGCAATTTCCGACGATGACCGAGCTGGACCGCTTTGACCGCCAGTTGCTGACCCTGGTGCAGCAGGACGCCGCGCTGACCGCCGAGCAGCTGGCCGAGCATGTCAGCCTGTCGGCCTCGGCCATCCAGCGGCGGCTGAAGCGGCTGCGCGAGCAGGGCGTCATCCAGCGCCAGGTCGCCGTGCTGGACGCCGCCCAGATCGGCCGGCCGACCACCTTCATCGCCGCCCTGCAGGTCGACAGCGAGCGCCCCGAGCCGATGGCGCGGTTGCGCGCCTGGCTGGACGCCGAGGCCGCCGTGCAGCAGGCCTTCTATGTGACCGGCGAGAACGACTTCGTGCTTGTCGTCGCTGCCCCCGACACGACCGCCTATGAAGCGCTGATGGCCCGGCTGTTGGCCGACAACCCGAACGTGCGTCGCTACACCACCCAGGTCGCGATGGGCGTGCTCAAGCGCGGTCTCAGCTTGCCGGTGCCCGAATGACGCGCGGCCGGCGGTTTTCGGGCGTCGATGCGATGTCGGCACGTCGTAAAACACGTCATGCATTGACAGGTATGGCGGCGCAGACTGCACGGACCTTGAACTCCGTGGACTCTGAACCATGCCTCTGCCTCTCGAAACCACACCGCCCGTCGCGCCGGACTGTCAGGTCGTCGAACTGCGCCAGTACACCCTGCACCCGGGCAAACGCGACACGCTGATCGAGCTCTTCGACCGCGAGTTCGTCGCCGCGCAGGAGGCCGTCGGCATCCGCGTGCTGGGCCAGTTCCGCGACCTGGACGGGCCTGACCGCTTTGTCTGGCTGCGCGGCTTCGCCGACATGGCCGCGCGCGGCGACGGCCTGCCTGCCTTCTATGGCGGGCCGGTCTGGACACAGCACCGCAACACGGCCAACGCGACCATGATCGATTCCGACAACGTGTTGCTGCTGCGCCCGGCCTGGCATGGCGCCGCGCTGCCTGAGCCGGCGCTGCCCCGCGCCGAACGCGGCGCGACGGCGCTGCCACCCGGGTTTTTGCTGGCGACGGTCTTTCACCTGAAAGCGCCGGCCGGCCCTGACCTGCTGGGCCTTGCCCGCGGCCCGCTCAGCGATGCGCTGCGTGCGGCCGGTGCCCGACAGCTGGCCTGGTATGTCACCGAGGCCACGCCCAACAACTTCCCGCGCCTGCCGGTGCGCGAAGGCGAACACGTGCTGGTCTCCCTGGCCTTGTTCGATGACGCCAGGGCTGCCCTGTCGCGGGACTTCGCCGCATCACTTCAGCCCTGGCTGGCCAAGCCCACCCAGACCCTGCGCCTGGTGCCCACGGCCCGTTCCGCCCTTCACACCTGAACATCATGAACACGACTTCGACCCCGCATGACTTCGACTTCTTCATTGGCCATTGGAAGGTCAGCCACCGCCGCCTCAAGGAGCGCCTGCTCGGTTGCGAGGACTGGGAAAACTTCGACGGCCGCTGTCGCATGTGGCCCCTGCTCGACGGCCTTGGCAACATCGACGACAACGTGCTGGAACTGCCCACCGGCCCCTACCGCGCCCTGTCCATGCGCACCTTCGACCCGGCCACGAGCCAATGGGCCATCTGGTGGGTGGACGGCCGCAATCCGCATCGCCTGGACCCGCCGGTGGTGGGCGGCTTTGCCGAGGGTGTCGGCGAGTTCCAGTGCGACGATGCGCTGCGTGGCCAGCCTATCCGCGTGCGCTATCGCTGGACGAACACCACCACGGGCCGRCCGCACTGGCAGCAGGCCTTCTCGGCTGATGGAGGCCAGACCTGGGAGGTCAACTGGGAGATGGACTTCGAGCGCGTGCCCGATCCCTCCTAACCTTGCTGCGCGCGGGCCGGCGGCGCCACCCAGGCCAGCAGCGTGCGCACCAGCTGGCGCGGATCGATGGGCTTGCTGACGTGGGCGTTCATGCCGGCGGCCAGGCAGTCCTGCACGTCGTGCTCCATGGCGCCGGCCGTCATCGCGATGATGGGCAGGCGGGCGTGCTGTGGCATGGCGCGGATCAGCCGCGTCGCCGTCGCGCCATCCATCTCGGGCATCTGCATGTCCATCAGCACGGCGTCGAAGGACTCGTGCTGGAGGCGCTCCACTGCCTCCAGGCCGTTCTCGGCCACCTCGACGTCGAGCTTGACCATGGACAGGAAGGCGCAGGCCACCTGCTGGTTGACCGGGTTGTCCTCGACGAGCAGCACGCGAGCGCCGTGCAGGGGGCGCATGGTCTCGGCCAGGTCGGCCATGCTGCCGCCTGTCGGCGCCTCTGCGGCCGGCGGCTCGCCGCGCTGCAGTTGCATGAGGGCGTCGAACAGGCGCGATGGTGTGACGGGCTTGACGAGGACCTGGGTGCCGGCGCGGCCCTGCAGCTCTTCGGCGACGCGCTCGCTCGCATGCAGGCTGCCCAGCGCGATGACGGCCGGTGGCGGCACGCCGCGCTCGGCCGCGACGCGGCGGGCCGTGTCGACGAAGTCCGCGCCGGCCGTCTTCCAGTCCAGCAGCAGCAATTCGTAGGGGTGGGCCGGGTCGGCTTGGCGCAGGCGGTAGAGCGCCTCGTCGCCGAACGAGGCCACGCCGACCTGGAAGCGCCAACTTTGCAGCATCTGCTGCAAGATGAGGCGCTCGGTGGGCTGAGCGTCGACGACCAGGGTGCGCATGCCGCGGATGCGGTGCAGGTCGATGCGCTCGGCGCCCGGTCTGGCCCTGCCGAAGTCGCAGGTGAAGGAGAAGGTGCTGCCCTGATCCGGCAGGCTGCTGACCTCGAAGCTACCGTCCATCAGCTCGACGAGGCGCTTGCAGATGGCCAGGCCCAGGCCGGTGCCGCCGTAGCGGCGCGCGATGGAGGCGTCGGTCTGGCCGAAGACCTGGAAGAGGCGATCCACCTGCTCGGGCGTCATGCCGATGCCGGTGTCGCGCACGCTGATGCGCAGCCGCATGCGGCCGTCGTGCTCGCCCACCAGGTCCGCCCGCACGACGATCTCGCCGCGTGGCGTGAACTTGATGGCATTGCCGACGAGGTTGTTCAGCACCTGGGTCAGCCTCAGGCTGTCGCCCACCAGGCGATGCGGCAGGCGCTCGTCGAACTCGAACAGCAGGTCCAGCCCGGCCTCTTCCAGCCGCGCCGAGAACAGATGGCCGACGTTCTCGATCAGCTCCTCGGGGCCGAACTCCTCGGCCTCCAGCGTGATCTTGCCGGCCTCGATCTTGGAGTAGTCGAGGATGTCGTTGAGCAGGGTCAGCAGGGCCTTGGACGAGGTCTGCACCTTGCCGAGGTAGTCGCGCTGGCGCGGGTCCAGCCGTGTCTCCAGCACGAGGTTGGTCAGGCCGATGATGGCGTTCATCGGCGTGCGGATCTCGTGGCTCATGCTGGCCAGGAAGAGGCTCTTGGCGGCGTTGGCGGCCTCGGCCTGGTCGCGTGCGGCAGCCAGCGCCTCGCCTTGGGCGTGGTCGGCCTCGTAGGCCTTGAACAGACGCGCGTACAGCGCGCTGTTTTCCAGCAGCAGTTCCATCAGCACGACCGAGCTGGCCAGCAGGCCGTAGATGCGGCCCGCATAGAAGCCGAGGTCGAAGCGCGCCGCGTTGAGCATGGCCGACAGTGCGATGTCGAACAGCCAGGCCAGGCTGACCACCATCAGCCACAGGTCCAGCACGGTCCGCGGCTGCTGGCGCCACAGCGCGGCCAGGGCGACGAGGCTGAAGGCCCAGACGCAGCCGACGGTGACCTGGAAGGCCAGCGAGTAGCGGCCGCCCACCAGCAGCTCGGGCAACCAGTCATGGCCCAGCGTGGTCATCGCGATGCAGCCGGCGCCGGCCAGCAGCGTGAGTGCGGGCCAGGTCAACGTCGGCACGGTGAACTGCGGCCTGCTCTTCAGCGCGACATAGCCGAGCACGAAGAGCGGAAAGCAACCATGCCACAGCATGTAGAGCCAGACGGTGGTTTGCGTCGTCGCACCGAGCAGGCCGTTGGCGCTGAACAGGCCCGGGAAGCTCAGCGCATGGGCCGTCGCCATCGCGGCCGTGAACAGATAGCCGCAGCCCAGCACCAGCAGGGCCTGGGAGCGCAGGATGCGGTACTGGCCGAACAGCAGCACGGCCGTGATGAGGTCGGTCAGCACCAGGGCCGACTCGTAGATGGGGATGAAGGCCGGCACCGCCGCCAGCTTGAGCTTGGCAAAGGGCAGCAGGGCCGCGAACACGGCCACCGACAGCAGCGCGACGATCAGCGCATGACGGCGCTCGCGCGGGCCGGCCGGCTGGTCCAGCAGAAAGGCCGGCCGAGCGTGCGCCGGCGCGGTTTCAGTGGGAACACCGCCCTCCCGGGGCAGGCTGCTTGATTCCAAGTCGGCTCCCTGAGGCGCCCGAGGCTGCCGGGCTTGCTAACAGGATAGTCGAACTGCGTGGCGGCTCGCGCGACGGGTGACGCCCGTTTACACCTTGAGCTGAAGCGCCGCCCTCACGGGATGGCGGCGCCGGCGTCCCGTGACGGGCAGGGTCATGGGGTCACCCCGTCAACGCGTCCAGCACCTTGGCGTCCAGCACGACGTTGCGGCTGCGATCCAGCAGCGAGCCCGTGTCCCAGTAGAACGGCACCAGGCCGAAGGCGCGGGACCTCTGCGCCACGGTCTTGCAAAAGTAGGCGCGGCTGGCCTCGTGCAGCCGCAGCGCCTCGCCGGTCAGCGTGGTGCGGTGCTGGGCGCCGAACTCGCCGACGATGACGGGAATGCCCTTGTCGACGAAGCGCGTCTTCATCGAGCCGAGCAGGCTGTCCACCGCGTCCTCCTCGCCCCAGGTGGGGTTGTGGGCGGTATCGGTGGTGGAGTGGTTGCCCTGGCCCCAGTAGAAGAACTGGTTGCCCCAGGTCTCGTCCTTGGTCATGCCGGCGAAGTTCCACGGTGTGTAGTAGTGGATCTCCGCCATCAGCCGGCCGCTGGTCGTGTCCATCGGCCAGCCCGTCATCAGCTGTTTGGTGAGCTCCACATCGGTCGACGGCCCTTGCACGACCAGGTTGCGCCGGGCATTGCGGCCGCCGGTGGCGCGCACGGTGTCGATGAAGGTCTGGTGGTAGCTCATCAGCACGGCCATCTGTTCGGCCGTCTTGACGTTGGGCTCGTTGGCGCTGGCAAACAGCAGCCGCCCGTCGAAGTCGCGCAGTTGGGTCGCGATCTGCTGCCAGAAGGCCCGCTGCTTGTGGTTGTTGGCGACCTGCCTGTCGGGCGTGCAGTGCTCCTCCAGCCAGCCGCCGTCCCAGTGGATGTTGACGATGACGTGGAGGTCGGCGTCGATGCAGTACTGGACGACCTCCTTGACGCGGGCCAGCCAGGCAGGGTCGATCCTGGCGGTCGTCGCATCGGCGTACTGATCCCAGGATGTCGGCAGCCGGACGGCGTTGAAGCCGCTGGTCTTGATGAACTGCACGAAGTCGCGCGTGATCTTCGGGTTGCCCCAGTAGGTCTCGCTCTTGCCGCCCATCGCTTCCAGCGTGTTGCCGATGTTCAGGCCGGTGCGCATCTTCTGCGCGGCCTGCACGGCCGAGTCGGCCATGCCGGTGGTGTCGGCCGCCGCGGGCGCGATGTTGTAGTCGGGATAGGGCGAGCCGCCCGGGGCGGGGGCCGGCGCGGGTGCGGGTGACGGTGCCGCGCTCACCGCTGCGCCGCTACCTCCGCCGCAGCCCGCCAGGCCGGCCGCAAGGCCCAGTACGGCCTCGCGCCGCTTCATGGCGCCATCTTGCTCAGGCTCAGCAGCACGACGTCGTGGCTGCGGAGTTTCAGCGTCAACGTGGCCGAGCCATTGGCGCCGACCTGGAGTTCGCGCTGCACTTCCGGCTTGTCGGTCGTCAGCCCCTGCAGCGTGGCGAGCTGCTTGGCATCGAGGTTCTTCGGCGAGCCCATTTTCAGGTAGGCGGTGTGGGCGTCGTTGACCTCGAAACCGGTACGGCGCTGCGTGAGCTGGTAGCGGCCGGGTGCGAGATGGCGCAGTTCGACGGTCGCGCTGCCCGCGTCCCGGGCCGGCTGCGGCTTGCCGAAGAAGCTGCGGTTGCTGGCCGTCTGGTCGGGCTGGCGCCAGTCCCAGACGATGGCTTGCAGCTGGTCGCCGTCGATCGCGGCCCAGGTGGAGGGGTCACTGGTCGGCACTTCCTTGCCCTGCAGTGCGGCCAGGTAGCGGTAGGCGAACCACACCGGCTTGCGGATGCCCTCGCGCGTCATCAGGCCGAAGCCGCCGTGGAAGGGCGCGTCCGGCGGGCCGGGTTCCTCGAACAGGTCGCTGTAGACCCAGTAGCTCATGTGCTGGGCGAGTCCTTGCGAAGCTTTCAGCTTGCTCAGTACATAGGGCGCGCTCATGTACGAGTCGTGCACCAGGTCGCGCGGGTTGTAGCTGCTGCTCCACTCGGTGAAGAACAGCGGCAGGCCTGGCAGGTGCGAGGCCTCGATCTCCTTGCGCACGCGCCGCACGTCACCGACGATGGCGTCGGGCGACTTGGACAGCTTGCGGTCTTCCTTGCCGAACTCGTCGAGGAAGCCTTCATCGACGCCATAGGTGTGCGTCGTGATGAAGTCCACCGGCGTGTTGGTGACCTTGGCGTGGGCCAGGAACTCGGGCACCCAGGCCGCGCCGGCCGTGGACGGGCCGCCCACGCGCAGCAGCGGGCTGACGGCCTTGATCGCCTTGGCGGTGCGGGTGTAGAGGTCGAAGTAGGCCTTTTGATCGGCCTTCTCCCAGAAGCCGTCGAGGTTGGGTTCGTTCCAGACCTCGAAGTACCAGTCGTGCACCTCAGCCGCGCCGTAGCGCTCCAGCAGGTGGCGGATGAAGGCGTCGATGAGCGCCACCCAACCGGCGGGCTCGGGGTGGGAGGTGTTGCCCTGCCAGTAGAAGATTTTGTTGTCCGAGGTCTTCAGCGCCAGCGGCGTGAAGCCCAGTTCGACGAAGGGCTTGATGCGCCGGGCCAGCATCGCGTCGTAGAGCTTGTCGATGCCGGTGAAATCGAACACCAGCTTGCCCGCGGCGTCGCGTGTCACCGTCTTGAACACGTCGTGGAAGATGGCGTGGAAGCGCAGGTAGCGGAATCCCAGTTCATCGACGGCGGTCTTCAGCTGCGCGAGCGCATCGGGGCGGTAGGTCGTGCCGGGGTAGTCGGCGCCGACGCAGTGGTCGAAGAAGCGGTCCAGCGGCTCCTTGGCCTGGGCCACGTCGAGCACGATGCGGCGCTGTTGCGGTGCGGCAAGCGTCATGGGGGCAACCAGGGGCAGGGCGGTGGCGGCCAGCAACTGGCGGCGGCGCAGGGAGCGGAGTGAAGTCATGTCGGGAGTCCTCTGTAGACGAAGTTGCGGGCGCGCACCTCACCGGCGCCGGCGCTGAACAGCGCAGGCCGCAGGCTGACGAAGCCGCCGAACACGTTGTGATGCAGGCCGGAGACCTCCATCTGCCAGGAATGCTGTTTCCAGCTCTTGCCAGCGTCGTGCGAGGTGTGCCAAGTGATGACGTTCTCGCGGTTGACGAGGCGGATGTGCACGCGGCGGGTGGCCATGTTCTCTCGCATCCACGAGTGCTCCTGGCCATAGCCATAGGTCAGCATCTGCGTGGTGCTGAAGCCGAGTCCGACGTGGCCGCGCTCCTCGTAGAACAGCGCCAGGCCACCATGGCCGTCGCCGATGATCTCCAGCTCAACACTGACCTCGTAGCTGCGGTCGCCGCAGGCACAGGTCAACGGCGAGGAGTCGGGCAGGGCCTTGCCTTTGCCGCGGATGGTCAGGGCCTTCTCATCAAAGCGCAGGCGCTTGGCTTCATCGGGCCCTGGCGCATGGAAGGCCCATTGCAGGCCCAGCTTGCCGCTGGAGAAATCGTCGGACAGCGCGAAGCCCGCGGGGCCGCGTTTGCCACCGCGCGGCTTGGGCAGGGGCTTGTCCAGCGTGCCGCCCTTGGCGCGCGGCCAGCCGTCCTGGGTCCACTCGACGGGCTCCAGCAGCGCCTGGCGGCCCAGCGTGCGCATGCCGTTCTCGTAGCCGTGATAGACCATCCACCAGTCCCCCGCCGGCCCTTCGACGAGGCTGGCGTGGCCGCGCGACCACCAGGGCTCGCCGGCGCTCTTCGTGCGCACGATAGGGTTTTGCGGGCAGTCCTCCCAGGGCCCGTGGACCGAGCGTGAGCGCGCCACGGTGACCATGTGGCTGGTCGGCGGCCCCGCCGTGCCGCCGACGGCGGAGATCAGATAGAACCACTCGCCACGCCTGAGCAGCTTGGGCCCCTCGGGCGCGAACATCTCGACGACCCAGTCCTTGGGGTATTGCCAAGGTGTCCAGGCGTTGTTCTCCAACGCGCCGTCGGTGGCGAGGCCATCGTCCTTGAGCCGCACGCGGCGGCCGCCGTTGACGAAGAGGTAGCGCCGTCCGTCCTCACCCACGACATGGCCGGGGTCGATGCAGCCTGGGATCTTCAGATCGATGGGCGCGCTCCATGGCCCGCGGATGTCGTCGGCGTGGATGACATAGACGCCCGTGCCGGCGTCCTGCAGCACCGGGATGTAGATGAAGTAGCGGCCCTGATGTTTGATCAGGTCCATCGCCCAGACGGTGCCGATGGGCTGATGCAGGGCCGCGGTGACGGGCGTCCAGTTCACCAGGTCCTGCGAGTGCCAGATGACGGCGCCCGGGTAGGACTGGAAGGACGAGAACGTCATGTAGTAATCGGCACCGTCCTTCAGGATGGTCGGGTCGGCGTGGTCGCCTGGCACGATGGGATTCAGATAGGTCCCATTGCCCAGGTCGGCCTTGCGCTGACCTTCGATGCCAAAGGCGAAACTACGAGATCCGGGCGTGGCATCCGTCGTCGACGCGCGGGCAAGCGTGCTTGAGCCGGCCGCAGTGCCGGCCAGGATGGCGGGAAACGCACGGCGAGTCCACATCGATGTCTCCAGGAATGTTGTTCGATTCAGGCGCTTGCGGTGGGCGCGGCAACGCGGTCGTTCACTTCGAGCACATTGCGCTGATGGCATTCGGGGCCGTGGCGGTGATCAGCCCCAGCCGATAGGGCAGTTCGATGTAGTCGTACTTCTTGCCCTTTTCCATGTCCAGGCCCTGGAAGAGGAATCTCAGCGGCTTGCAGGGGTCGATGGTCAGCGTCTGGTCGACACCGTCGCGGATCATTTCTCCATGGGATACGCCTTCGGACCAGATCCGGCCGTTGAACTTGACGTTGTCTGCGCCGGCGAACCTGTTCATCTCGGCGCCGGGAACGGGCTGCCACTTGCCGTCCAGGCGATCAGCGGTCCAGGCCCGGAAATACCGGCCGCCTGGCCGCATGGCCTCGATCAGCGTCAGGTACTGGTTGGTGCCGGCGATCTTGTAGGTGTTGCTCGCCTCGAACATGTCGTCGCGCTTTTCCTTCATGACGACGACCGGCTCGGAGAAGCCCTGAGGGAAGCGCTCGATCGTCGTCTCGCCGCGATAGAAGCTGCCGTTGTCGCCGGTGAAGAAGAGGTGGCACTTCTTGTCGTCGCAGATATTCCAGAAGTCCAGCCAGGTCGCCTGGCCCTTGTCGTCCTTCACGCTATCCGGGATGGTCTTGTAGAAGGGCTGCGGTGCCGTCCATGAGCGGGGATCGTTGATGTCCTTGGTCGTGGAATACAGCGGGTCGCCGCCCTGGTAGATCAGATACCAGAGCTTTTGCGGCGCGAAGTAGAAGACCTGGGGTGCGGCGCGGTAGCCGGGCCCGATGGGGGACTTGTCGAGCATGAACAGAGGCGCATTGGGTGCGTCCTCCCAGCGGGCAAAGCTCGCGTAGGCCATGCCCCAGCCATTCGTCCCCGCCGTGGTCATGAAGACGTGGTAGCGGCCGTCGTGATAGACGATGGAGGGGTCCTTGACGCCAAAGATGTGCTTTGCGTCGGCCGGCGGCCTGACCAGCGGCTCGCTGGATTTCCATTCGAAATCCTGGGCCCGATTCGCGGGCTCCGCCGCGTGAGCGAAGGTGCTCAATGCCAGACAGGAGGCAAACCAGAGTGCGTTGAAACCGTTCAAGGGAGATTTGTAATTGCGCATGACTTCAGCGATGGATGTTTTCGGGCTTGATGTTTTCAGTGAATCGGTGCGTGCCGGCGTCATACGCGGCCCCGCGTGGCTTCCAGCTGCACGCGGATCTCGGCCATGCGCTGCTCGGTCAGCTCGAAGCGCAGCAGCGACACCAGGGCCAGCACCAGGCCGATGACCGGAATGCTGGACAGCAGGATGCGGATCATGAAGATGGCATTGGGGTCTTGTGCGCCCTCCAGCTTGGCGTCAAAGCCCGTGAACTGCAGGATCCAGCCCGACGCGCCCCAGCCGATGGCCATGCCGACCTTGGAGATCCACGACTGGCAGGCCGAGAACGAACCTTCGCGGCGTTGGCCGGTCTGGAGCTCGTCATAGTCGACCACGTCGCCGAGCGTGGCGTTGTAGAGCGTCCAGAAGCCCGCGCCCGTGAAGGCGACGAAGCCGCAGGCCAGCAGCTGCAGGTAAGGCAGCGCGGGGTTGTACAGCCACCAGTCGCCGATGAAGGCGCACATGGCCATCACCAACACCGTGGCCAGGCCGGCGCGCTTGCCGTGGCGACGCGCGATCCACGCGAAGAAGGGGATGCCTGCAAAGCCGAAGGCCATACCCGCCAGGCCCATGGCCGTGTTCCACTTGGCGCCCTGCACGATGTCGCCCTGGCAGACGTAGTAGATGGTGGCGTAGTAGCCCAGGGTGCCGACCATGGCCGTGCCCATGCCATAGGCCAGCATCATGCCCAGGATGCGTCGGAAGGGCTTGCAGCGCAGCGTGCGCCACRGGGTGTCGGCAAACGGGATGTGTGTCTGCGTGCGCGCCACCAGCTTCTCGTAGTAGCGCTCGCGCACCAGCAGGAAGATGGCGATGGACACCGCCACCATGATGGCGCCGAGGATGGCGCAATAGGTCTGGGCGCCGCGCAGGAGGTCGGGCTTGCCGGTGCTCGCGTCATTGAAGATGGCCAGCGTCGTGAACTGGGCGGCGAAGAACATCGCCAGCTCCGGCCCCTTCTGAATGGCATTGCGGATGGCCATCACGGTGGTGCGCTCGTGGTAGTCCGGCGTCATCTCCGCGCCCAGGCTGCTCCAGGGCATGTTGAAGCAGCTCATCACCGGCACGTAGATCACCATGCTGACCAGCATGAAGATGAAGTACTGCGTGTCGGTCCAGCCCTTGCCGACGGCGAACATCAGCGGCAGGCCGATGCCGGCCAGKATGCCGCCGACGAGGATGAAGGGGCGCCGGCGTCCGTAGCGGGTGCGCGTGTTGTCCGAGATCCAGCCGAACACCGCGTCCGAGCCGGCGTCGATGAAGATCTTGATCATCTGCACCGTCGAGATCAGGCCAGGGGCCACGCCGAGGAAGATGTTGAAGACCTGGTAGGCCAGCGACGGGTAGAGCCAGTGGCCCCAC
>NZ_JBFUMO010000020.1:0-26518 GCF_054049355.1 Roseateles sp. P5_E11
ATCCTGAGGGCGGGTGGAAAGAGCCCGGCACGTTGAACTTGAGACTTGCATCTGGTGCAAGTCAATGCTTCAAGTTGCACAAGGGCGTTAGTCACCTAGAACAGGTGGCGGAAGCGGTGAGATTCGAACTCACGGAAGGCTCACACCTTCGACGGTTTTCAAGACCGTTGGATTAAACCACTCTCCCACGCTTCCAGCGGGACGCGCATTCTACGGTGCCTTGGCTCAGCCGCCCGGCTGCTGCGCCTGTTCGCAGTCCACCTGCACGATCTCACGCCGCAGGCCGTCCACCCGCGCCGCCGTCAGCTTGCCACCCCAGACGCAGCCCGTGTCCAGGCCAAGCAGGTGCGGCTGGTCCAGCAGCCCCAGCGTCGACCAGTGGCCGAAGGCGATGGGCGTGTCGGCGGTCTTGCGGCCCGGCACGTCGAACCAGGGCCTGAAGCCTTCAGGTGCCGCGCCGGCGCCGTCCTTGGTCTTGAAGTCCATCTCGCCGTCGGCGCTGCAAAAGCGCAGCCTCGTCAGCGCGTTGACCGTGAAGCGCAGCCGCGCGGTGCCGGCGAGGTCGGGGTCCCAGCGCGCCGGCTCGTTGCCGTACATGGCGTGCAGGAAGTCGGGCAGGGCAGGGCCGCGCAGCACGGCCTCGACGTCGGCCGCCAGGTCCAGGGTGTCGTCGCGGCTCCATTGCGGCACAACGCCGGCGTGCACCATCAGCCAGCCGGCCTCGTAGACGGCCATGCGCTGCTGGCGCAGCCAGTCCATCAGCGCCTCGCGGTCGGGGGCGGCGAGGATGTCGTCCAGCGTGTCGCCCCGGTGCGGGCGGCGCACGCCGTGGTGGGCGGCAAGCAGATGCAGGTCATGGTTGCCCAGCAGGCAGGTCGCCGTCTCGCCCAGGCCGGCCAGGCGGCGCAGCGTCGTCAGCGAGGCCGGGCCGCGGTTGACGAGGTCACCCAGCAGCCAGAGGCGGTCGCGTGACGGGGAGAAATCGATCTGCTGCAGCAAGCGCTCCAGCGCGTCGCAGCAGCCCTGGAGGTCGCCGATCAGGTAGTTCATGTGCGGATTGTCCCGGTCCTGGGGCTCTGCGCGGCAGAGGGCGTGGCCCGCGTTGAGGCTGGCAGGGACGCAGGTTAGGCGCGAGGAGGCMGCGGGTGCKKACCCGCAACGACGAGCAACAACRCMTGCGCCCYTGCCAGTCWCAACCCGGAGGGCCGGGGCGATTTGCGGGGCCATGCRKCGTTRCCGGCTCGTWGTGGGGCTCGCCCCACGGCCTCGCCGACGCCTAGCCTGGCCCCGCAACTCGCCCCGGCGCGAGCTACGCCCTCTGCCGCGCAGACCCCAAAGCGAGGGATCGCACGGTGGGTTTGGTCATGGCCTTCTGATAGTCTCCCGGGCTTCGTTTTTGCCTTGCGCCACCTGGGGTTTTCCCCGGGGTCTGGCGCCTTCGATGGATACCGCTCTCGTTCTCTTTCTGATCCTGATCAACGGCCTGTTCGCGATGTCGGAGATGGCGCTGACCGCCAGCCGCAAGGCGCGGTTGCAGGTGATGGTGGAGAGTGGCGAGGGCGGTGCGCAGGCCGCGATGGACCTGCATGACAACCCGACCAAATTCCTGTCGACGGTGCAGATCGGCATCACCGGTATCGGCGTGCTGAACGGCATCGTCGGCGATGCGGCCTTCTCCGGCCCGCTGTCGCGCTGGCTGACTGAGAGCTTCGGCTTGAACCCGCATGCCACCGACATCGCCGCGACGGCGCTGGTCGTCATCATCATCACGCTGCTGACCATCGTCTTCGGCGAGCTGGTGCCCAAGCGCATCGGCCAGATCTACCCGGAGACGGTGGCCCGCCTCGTCGCGCCGACGATGAACTTCATCTCCATGGCCGCGCGCCCGCTGGTGAAGGCGCTGAGCTTCATGACCGAGGCGACGCTGGGCCTGCTGGGCTTGCGCAACAAGGGCCAGCGCGGTGTGACGGAAGAGGAGATCGCCGCCAGCCTGGAAGAAGGCCGCGACGCCGGTGTCATCGAGGAGCATGAGCACCAGATGGTGCGCAACGTGTTCCGCCTGGACGAGCGTCAGGTCGGCTCCATGATGATTCCGCGGGCCGAGATTGCCTGGCTGGAGGTTGATGCGACGCCGGCCGAGGTGCTGGCCGTCTTGCGCGAGCATGGCTTCAACCGCTACCCGGTCTGCCGCGGTGGCCTGGGCGAGGTGCTGGGCGTGGCCAATGCGCCGGCGCTGCTGGCCGGCATGCTGGAGGGCTTGCCGCTGGACCTGATGGCGGGCCTGGAGCCGCCGCTGTTCGTGCCCGAGACGTTGTCGGGCATGGAGCTGCTGGAACATTTCCGCGTGTCGGACGCGCCCCTGGTCTTCGTCGTCGATGAGTACGGCGAGGTGCAGGGCGTGATCGCCGTGCGTGACGTGCTGGAAGCCATTGCCGGGGAGTTCAATGCCCCGAGTGACGGTGACGCCTGGGCGGTGCAGCGCGAGGACGGGAGCTGGCTGATCGACGGCCTGATCCCGGTGCCCGAGCTGAAGGACCGCCTGGAGCTGAAGGAACTGCCCGAAGAGGACCGTGGGCGCTACAACACCCTGGCCGGCATGATCATGCTGTTGCTGGGGCGCTTGCCGCGCACGACCGATGTCGTGGAGTGGGACGCGTGGAGATTCGAGGTCGTGGACCTCGATGGCAAGCGTGTAGACAAAGTGCTGGTCAGTCGTCTGGCCGAGGAAACTGGAGAGAGAGAAACATGAGCAACCCCCCGATGTACGGCGAAATGCAGCCGCTGGATCGTGACGTCCACAAGAACCTGAAGCTGGACACCGACCAGTCCGTCGTGAGCCGCGTGGCCGATCAGAACTCGGTCTTCCTCGCCGCCGTCGAGTTTGCCGACGCCTGCAAGGAATACCCGATCGTCTTCGTGCGCGCCGGCAGCCCCGGCCCGGATGGCAAGCAGCCCGTCGCGCCTCTGGCCGTGCTGGGCCTGCGCGCGGGCTCCAACCTCTTCGTCGAGGGCGACAAGTGGACCGGTGGCTACGTGCCCGCCTATGTACGCCGTTATCCCTTCGTGATGGCCCGCATGGACGAAAGCTCGAACAGCATGGCCGTCTGCTACGACATGAAGTGGCCGGCCTTCAACGAGACGACCGGCGAGGCCCTGTTCAAGGACGGCCAGCCGACCGAGTTCCTGCTGAACGCCAAGGCCTTCCTGGAAAACTTCGAGCAGGAAGCCGAGCGCACCCGCCTGATCTGCAACCTGCTCGTCGAGATGGACCTGCTGCAGGACATGCGCTTCGAGGCGACCTTGCCCAACGATGAAAAGCTCGACGTCGAGGGTTTCATGGCCCTGGACGAGAAGAAGTACGCCGAGCTGGCCGACGACAAGGTGCTGCAGCTGCACCGCAACGGCCTCATCGCGATGATCGAGATGCACCGCCTGTCGTTGACCAACATGAACCGCCTGGTGGGCAAGTACGTGGTCTGATCCCGCAGCGCCTTCGCTCCCGAGGCCACGCCGCGCGTGGCCTTCTTTCTTGCCGTGGTCCCCGAATACCAGGGCGCGGTCGTTGTCGCATTTCTCGGCGACAGGGAAATCCCTGATCCCCCCGATTTAGATGTATCGGTCTGTGAGCTTCAATGAAATGCGTCATTTCAATCCCTAGACTCCGCCGCTCGGTGCGTTGGGCACCAAGGATGTAGTCGATGACGCCCATGTTCGAAGAAAGCCGCCGCACGCCGCTGAATCCCTTCGGCGGACCGCCGCTGGAGCTCAACAGCGATTTCGGAGCGTTGGAGGGTGACGCCTACGAGCTCGTCGAGCGACGCTATGGCGATCGCGGCCTGGCGGTGAAGCGGGAGACCTACACCAGCCGCAAGGAAGATGGCGACATCATCTGCACGGCGCGCAACGGCGACAACATCATCGGCACGCTGTCGGTGCGTTTTGACGGTGCCGGCGGCCTGCACGCCGACCTGCTCTTCGAATCCGAGCTGGCCGAATGGCGTTCCGCCGGCGTCAAGCTCTGCGAATTCGGCCGGCTGGCTGTGGACAAACATGCCTTCGAGCCCAAGCGGGTGCTGGCCCAGGTGTTTCACCTCGGCTATCTGCACGCCCACCGTCGCGCGCGTTGCGATCGCCTCATCATCGAGGTCAACCCGCGCCACGTCGCCTTCTACCGTCGCTGGCTGGGCCTGCTGCCCTACACGGCGGCCCGGCACAACCCGCGCGTGAACGCGCCGGCTGTGCTGATGAGCATCGATCTGGCGACCGTGCGCGAGCAGATCGCCCTGTGGGGCGGCCGGCCCGAGCTGCTGACCCAGGCCCGTTGCCTTTATCCGTTGGCTTGGGACGAGGCCACCGAGGCCTCCATGCTGGCCAAGTTGAGCTGAGCGGTCAGCAAGGTCCGCCCTGGCGCCATGCCAGCCAGCTGCTCCGCGGCAAGCGGCGCAGTGGCGAATTCCTGCTGCAGGCGCTGCAGCAGATCATCACGATCCGGCGGCGGCGCACCGCAGGACGTGCGTGCCGCGATGGCACGATCCAACGCCCCTTCCAGACCATTGCATTGCACCGAGAACGAGGTGTGGTGAGGCTGACCATGCTGGTCGGTCCAGGTGGCCACGACGCGCAGCACCGGTCCGATCGTGCGTGTCACCCATTCAAAGCGTATGCCGGCGGTGCGTGTGCGGCTGCGCCGCATCAGCCGGCCCGTGCTGCTACCGCCCGGCCGGCGTGCGCGCTCCAGGCGCATGTCGTTCAGGAAGCGCCCGGCCGCGCCCATGGCGGTGGCTTCGGTCATGGAGGAAGTGCCCATGAGGTCAATCGTCATCGCAGAACTCCGAGTTGCTGAATAAACCCGCCGGTCTGTGGCAAACGGGATGCCAGCTCAAAGCAATGGCTCCACCAGGCGGGCAAAGCCCTGCAGCAGGCGCTGGCCCAGGCCGCGCTTGGCCCATTGCGTCGCGTCGATGTGCTGAGATACCTGCAGGTCGCGGGCGAACAGCGCCTGCATCTGCTGGCCGAAGTCGTCGCCGAGGACGATGACGTCGACCTCGTTGTTGCCGACGATGCTGCGCCAGTCGAGGTTGCTCGAGCCGACGCTGGAATAAACGCCATCCACGACGGCCGTCTTGGCGTGCATGACGGACTCCGTCATTTCGTGGATCTGCACGCCGGCTTCCAGTAGCTGGGCATAGCGCGAACGCGCGGCGTGCAGCACCATGGCGACGTCGCTGCGGCCCGGCAACACGAGGGAGACGGCCACGCCGCGGCGGGCCGCGTCGCACAGGGCCCGGATGAGCTCGGGCCCGGGTGCGAAATAGGCCATGGTCAGCTGCACGCTGCGCTGCGAGGCATCGATGGCGTGCAGCAGCGCCGTGTAGCTGGGGTTGATGCCATTGGCCGGATCGCCCGCCACCAGCTTGACGACGCGCTGCCCGGGTGTGGCCACACGGGGCGGCGGGGCGGGCGCCAGTTCGCCGGGGCAACCCTGCAGGGCCCAGGATTCGCGGAACAGCACGGCCAGGGCCGACACCACGGGGCCGCGCAGCTCCACCTGGGTGTCTCGCCAGCCCTGCTTGTCGGCATCGGCCGGTGGCTGTATTGGCGCACCCTTCGCGCTGCGCGCTGTCCCGCCAGGCGGGAGCGGAGCCCCTTCGGGCGGCCGGGCGGGGCCCCTGCGGCGGGCGCTGCTGAAGGAGCCTTCGGCGTAGACGTTGCTGAGGTTGATGCCGCCGGTGAAGGCCACGTCGCTGTCGGCGGCCAGCATCTTGCGGTGGTTGCGCTGCAGCACGCCCCAGTGGCCCGGTCGCTCCAGCGGATTGATCGGGTTGAAGGCGCACACGGCGACGCCGCCCTTGCGCAGGCGGTCGAAGAAGGCGCCGTCCGTGCCCATCGAACCCAGGCTGTCGTACATCAGCGCCACGCTGACGCCCTCGGCGGCCTTGCGCAGCAGCAGCTCGCCGATCTCGGCGGCCACGCCCTCGTCCTCGATGATGTAGAACTCCACCAGCAGGCGGTGGCGGGCGGCGGCGATGGCCGCCTTCATCGCTGCAAAGGTGGCGGGGCCGTCGACCAGCAGCCTGGCCGTGTTGCCGCGCAGCAGCTGGGTGTCGCCCCTGGCTGCCAGCGCGCCGAGATGGCGTTCCAGCAGCGCGCCATTGCCCTCGTCGCGCACCCGGGCCAGGTCCCTGGCCTCGACGGCATCGGAGACGGGGCCGTCACGGCCCTGCAGGGTGACGCGGTCGGCGGTCTGGCGCGCCGACGCCGGCTGCACCTGACGTTCCTGTTCCAGCAAGGTGCCGCAGGCCACCGTGCCCGCCAGGGAGAACACCACCGCGAGGGCCCAAGCCCAACCGCCGAGGTGCCAGCCGCGAGATTGCTTCATGAGGCCCGCCAATGCACCAATGTTGAGCTCGCTAGGCAGGCGGTGTGCCCGCCCAGGCCCAGCCTGCGGAGGCCGTTGAGGTCAAGCGGCTGCAGGGAGCGGAGCAACCGGTAGAACTTGCAGCAATGCTGGCCGCACGACCTCAGGCGTCGGTGGGCGTCGGGCGACCGCCTTCGCCTTCCCAGGTTTGCACGGCGACCGGTGCTCGCGCCGAATGGGCCCTGCGACGACGGTGGCGGTGGCCATGGCAGGCTCGCCAGGCCAGCACGAGCACGGCACCCAGCGCCAGCGCGTCCAGCAACCGCGTCAACGAGAGACCGGCGGGATCATGGCAATCAGCGTCTTGTAACAAGGGGTTGCTCATGGGCGGGCATAACGTTACGGTGGGCGGCCAGCTGAGGGCAGCTGGCATGCCTGACGGGGATTACTGCTGGATACACGCCCCGGCCGGGCAAAGTTTTTCTGACGGGGGTGGAATGTGTTGAAAATGACTGCTCCCGTAGCGCCGGGTCACCGTAACAAAGCTGGAAGGAAACGATGCCGCATGCCTTGGTAGTGGACGATGACCATGATTCAGCCGCCTCCCTGCGCGAGTTGATCGCGGGCGAGCAGTTCACCGTGGCGGTCGCTCACAACTTGCGCGATGCGCGCAAGCAGCTCTCGCTGCAGCAGCCCGACATCCTGCTGCTGGACCTGCGCCTGCCCGACGGCAATGGCATGGACCTGCTGGCCGACCCCAAGCTGGTGGCCAATTCGGAGGTCGTGCTTTGCACTGGCCACGCCAATCTGGAGACCTCCATCCAGGCGCTGCGCCTGGGGGCGGCCGACTATCTCGTCAAACCCGTCAACCTCAAGCAGTTGCAAGGGGTGCTGTCGCGCATCATGAAGCCGGCGACCTTGCAGGCCGAGGTGGAGGATCTGACTGCCAATCTGGACGAGTCCGGTCATTTCGGCCATCTTTGGGGCCGCAGCGCGCCGATGAAGCGCATCTACGAGCAGATCTCGCGCGTGGCGGGTACCAGCGTGTCGGTCTTCATCACGGGCGAGTCGGGTACCGGCAAGGAGGTGGTGGCGCAAACCGTGCACGACCTCAGCCGCCGTCGCAAGCGCCCCTTCCTGGCCGTGAACTGCGGCGCGATCAGCCCCAACCTGATCGAGAGCGAGATCTTCGGCCACGAGAAGGGCAGCTTCACCGGTGCCGAGCGCCAGCACCAGGGCTTCTTCGAGCGCGCCAGCGGTGGCACTCTCTTCCTGGACGAGATCACCGAGATGCCGCTGGAGCTGCAGGTCAAGCTGCTGCGGGTGCTGGAGACCGGGCGCTTCATGCGCGTGGGCAGCACCACCAGCCAGGAGACCGACGTGCGCATCGTCGCGGCCACCAACCGCCTGCCCTACCAGGCGGTGGCCTCGGGCAAGTTGCGCGAAGACCTGCTCTATCGCCTGAACATCTTCCCGATCGCGCTGCCGCCGCTGCGGGACCGCATCGCCGACATCCCGCTGCTGGCCAACCATTTCCTGGCCGCCATCAGCGAGCAGGAGGGCACCGTGCGCCGCTTCTCGCCCGAGGCGCTGGCGACCTTGGTGGGTTACCCCTGGCCGGGCAATGTGCGCGAGCTGCGCAATGTCGTGCAGCGCGCTTATGTGATGGCCCAGGGCGAGCTGATCGATGAGACCTGGCTGCCCGGCAGCGAAGAGACGGGAGTCACTTCGACTTGGGGAGGCCAGGGGCCGCAAGACCTGCCAGCGGCGCCGCCGGTCGGTATCCCGCCGTCGCCGGCGCGGCTGCCCGAGATGCTGAACGCCGATGCCGACATGCCCTTCATCACCCTGCCCATCGGCTCCAGCGTGGCGCAGGCCGAACGCGCGCTGATGCTGGCCACGCTGCGCCACTTCAACCACCACAAGGAACGCACAGCTGCGGTGCTGGGGATCAGCCTGAAGACGCTGTACAACCGGCTGAAGGAATATGCAGCCGAAGGCAGCGCGGCTGCGGATCTCGGCGGCCCCCCGCAGCGCGACTGAGCGCGGGCACGGCGCGCGGATTGCCCCAACTGCATTCCGACACTCTGATGAAGGAAGCACCATGGGTCACGCAGATTGGGTTGACGATGCGGCCGATGCTTCGCGGCATGGCMTGCAGAAGGCGCAGAACGCCGCGCGGCGCGGCCTGGACCATCTGGCCGACGGCGTGAGCGAAGCGCGCGACGCCATGGCGCCGGTACTGCGCAACATGCGCTCCGGCGTCTCGCAGGTCCGCGAGCGGACCGTGGGCTATGTGCGCGACGAGCCGGTGCGCTCCGCCCTCGTTGCGGCGGCGGTCGGCACACTGGTGTTTGCGCTGTGGCACCTATTGAGCTCGCGCAGCAGCCCCCGCTGATGCCCCGCTAGCACCCGCGCCATCTGCGCCGCCTCGGCCAGGCGCAGCGGCGTGCGCGTGCGCAGGGCCTCGTCGAGCAGCCGCGTCCAGCAGCGCACCACGGCGCGGTRATCCGCGTCGCCCGGATGCAGCTCCAGGCGCAGCAGCGGCGCCTCGCGGGCGCGGCGCGCCTGCAGGCTGTTCCAGGCCAATGACAGCCCGCGGCGCCAGGCCGTGCGTGTGCTGAACACCAGGCTGGGCGCCGGCAGCACATGCCGGTGTGGCAGGGCGATGACCTCGGTCAGCGTGCAGGTGTGGCGAAAGCCTGCGTCGGCAACGGCTTGCAGCGCCGGTGGGGCGAGCAGCCAGGCCGGCGCGACGAAGCCGTCCATGGGCAGACCGTGGTCGCCGGCCCAGGTACGGCCCTCGCGCAGCCGTTGCATGGCCTGCGCGTGGGACAGGGCGGCAAACTCGCCCTCGCCCGCCGTGTAGTGGCGGCGCAGCAGATAGTCGCCCAGGCCGCGCAGCGGCGGGCCTTCGTCGCTGTGGGTGAGGCCGTGCAGCAGCAGTTCATGGCCGGCGCCGGCCATGCCGCGCAACCAGCGCAGATAGCGCGGCGGCACTTCCGCATCGCCGTGCATGCGGGGCACCACGAGCAGGGACAGCGGCAGCCGCACGCCGGCATGGCTGGCACAGCGGCGCAGTTCAGCCAGCACGCGCAGGCAGCCGTCCCAGCGCGCCGGTGACACGTCGTGCAGCACGACGCACACGGCGCCGGCCGCTCGGGTCGGCGCCGTCAACGCTGGCGTGCCAGCCGATTGGCCAGCGGCAGAGCCGGGTTGCGGGCCGGCGCAACCAGTGTGGGCTGGCGGCCGAGCAGGGCGGTGTAGCGCCGCGTCATCTGCGCCATCACGTGCGGCCAGTCCTGCGCTTGGGCGCGCGCCAGGGCGTTGCGGCGCTGAACCGCCTGGTTGCCGTCCAGGCTGGCGTCCATCGCTTCAGCCCAGGAGCCGGCCCGCGGCCGGTCCACCAGCAGTCCCGCGTCGCGCGCCAGTTCGGCCAGGCCGCCGGCACTGGCGACCACCACCGGCGTGCCGCAGGCCATGGCCTCGAGCACACCCAGGCCGAAGGTCTCCTGGTCGCCGGCGTGCACGTAAGCATCGCAGCTGGCCACCATGCGGGCCAGTTGCCGGCTGTCGTGTTCCGGCGGCAGCACCAGCACCTGTTCGCCAAGCGGCGGCGCCGGCCCGTCGCCCACGGCCAGCAGCACATGGCCGCGCCCCAGCAGGGCGACCGCATCGGYCAGCAGCTGCAGGTTCTTCTCCAATGCGAAGCGGCCGGTGTAGATGAACAGGCGCGTATCCGGCGCCAGGCCGTGGTCGCTGCAAAACTGCAGCCGCCAGGCGGCGTCGCGCGCGCAGGGCGTGAAGGCCGAGCAGTCCACGCCCAGGGGCTGCAGCGTCACGCGCGGCACGCCCCAGGACTGCAGCAGCTGCACCATGCCGCTGCTGGGGGCCATGACGAGATCGAAATGGCGGTAGAGGTTGACCAGATAGCGCCGGGCCCAGCGCTCGGCGCCGCGCCCCAGGCGTGTGCCTTCGGGGCCGCCCGCCAGGCGCGCCGCCAGCTGGGGCAGGTTGCTGTGGCAGAAGGCCACGGCCGGGATGCGCAACTGCTCCGCCGCGGCCAGCGACGCCCAGGCCAGTACATAGGGGTCGGCGGATTCGACGATGTCGGGCGCGACGAATTCGATCTGCCGCAGCGCACGGCCCCGGCCCAGCACCATGCGGTAGCCGCCGCTGCGGGGCAGGGGCATGCCGCCACAGTCCACCATGCCGGGACCCTGGGCGCCGGGCGCGATGACCGTGTGCCGCCAGCCCAGCGGGCGCAGCCGCTCATGCTTGGCCGTCAATACGCGCCGCACGCCGCCCGTGGCGCCCCAGAACATCGATACATCCAGCAGATGGGGGCCCGCACCAGGACGCGTCTCCTGGACCTGCTGCTCGGGCACGGCGTGGTTCGCATGCATTGCGGCGCGGCGGCAATCGGCATGCCTGGCACGTCGCCTGCCTGGGCACGACATGCCCAATCCGCCGTCATCCCGGGCCCCGGAGGTTCGCCAGGCGCGCCAGGCCGGCCTGCGCTGGCTCAGCGATACGGGTCCCGGCATCCGCCGCGAGCCGGCGACTTCCGGCGGCTTCCAATACCGGGACGCCCAAGGCCGGCGTGTCCGTGACGACGCCACGCTCGCGCGCATCCGCAAGCTGGCCATTCCACCGGCCTGGCAGCAGGTCTGGATCAGCCCGCATGCCGACAGCCATCTGCAGGCCACCGGCCGCGATGCGCGCGGGCGCAAGCAATACCGCTATCACTCCGACTGGATGGCCGGCCGCGGCCAGACCAAGTTCGACGGCCTGCTGCGCTTTGGCGCCGTGCTGCCACGGCTGCGCCGACGCGTGCAGCGCGCGCTGGCGGGGCAGGGCGAGCCCACCCGCGAGCGCGTGCTGGCCACTTTGGTGCGCCTGCTGGACACCACCTGGCTGCGCATCGGCAACAGTGCCTATGCGCGCGAGAACGGCTCCTACGGCCTGTCGACGCTGCGCAACCGCCATGCCGGCGTGCAGGGTGACGCCATCCGGCTGTCCTTTGTCGGCAAGAGCGGCGTGCGCCACTCGGTCAGCGTGAGCGACCGCCGTGTCGCCCGCATCGTGCGCCGCTGCCGCGAGCTGCCCGGCCAGGAGCTGTTCCGCTATCTCGACGAGGGCGGCCAGACCCATCCCGTCGACTCGGCGGACGTCAATGCCTGGCTGGCCGAGGCCGCCGGCCGGCGCGTGACGGCCAAGGACTTTCGCACCTGGCATGGCAGCGTGCTGGCCCTGCAGTTGACGCTGCAGGCCTGTGCCGAAGGCGCCGAGCCCTGCCGGCCGCAGCAACTGCTGGCCGCCGTGGCCAAGCGCCTGGGCAACACCCCCGCGGTTTGCCGCAAGGCTTACATCCACCCCCGCGTGCTGGCCCTGGGCGACGCGCTGAGCGATGAGGCGGCCCGCGCCGCGCTGCGCGCCCAGCCGTGGGCGGCGGCGCCTTCGGCCCGGTCCGGCCTGAGCGCCGCCGAGCGCCAGTTGATGGCCCTGCTGCGCTCCCGGGCGGCCGCTCGGTCGACCTGAGCAGCAAGGGCCAGGAAGGGGCGGGCATTCCACTTGCCATGACGGCGGAATGCAACAGCCGGAGTGAAGCGTCGTGCGCATCGCCTATGTCACCGAGACCTTCCCGCCGGAGATCAACGGCGTGGCCCTGACGGCCGAGCGCGCCCTGCGGCATCTGCGCGACGTCGGGCACGAGGTGCAGCTGATCCGGCCGCGCCAGCCGGGTGAAGCGGCCCGCCGCGACGAGCGGGAATGGCGCTGCGGCGGCGGGCCCATCCCGATGTATCCCGAGCTGCGCTACGGCTTGGCCACGTCGGCGGGGCTGCGCGCGCTGTGGCGCGAATGCGGCGGTCCGCCCGATCTCGTGCATGTGACGACACCCGGCCCGCTGGGCTGGGCCGCGCTGCGCGCTGCGCACGCCGAGGGCGTTCCCCGCAGCGCCGACTTCCGCACCAACTTCCACGCCTATTGCGGCCACTACGGCCTGGGCTGGCTGGAGACCGTCGTGCTGGGCTATCTGAAGCGCCTGCATGGCATGGCCGACCTCAACTTCGTGCCGACCGCGGAGCTGCAGCGTGAACTCGCCGCCCACGGCTTCGAGCGCCTGCGGGTGCTGGGCCGGGGCGTCGACGCCAAGCTGTTCTCGCCTGATCGCCGCGACCTGCGGTTGCGCCGCGAATGGCGCATCGGCAACGATCACCGCGTCATGCTCTATGTCGGCCGGCTGGCGCCGGAGAAGAACGCGAGCCTGGCGTTGCAGACCTTCGAGCGCCTGAGCGCCCGCCGTCCGGGGCTGCGCATGGTGGTGGTCGGCGACGGCCCGCTGCGCGCGAAGCTCGAGCGCACCCACTCGACGGCGCGCTTCGTCGGCATGCAGACGGGCCTCGCGCTGGCCCGCCACTACGCCAGCGCCGACGTCTTCCTCTTTCCCAGCCAGACCGAGACCTTCGGCAATGTGACGCTCGAAGCCCTGGCCAGCGGCCTGGCCGTCGCCGCGTTCGACACCGGCGCCGCCGCCCAGCATGTGCGCGACGGTGTCAGTGGCTGCCTGGCACCGGTCTGCCAGGGCCTGGACGCCGCCGATGCCTTCCTGGATGCGGCCACCCGCGCCCTGGATGCCTCCGCGCCCGACGGCCTGCTGCGCATGGAAGCGCGGCTGGACGCCCTCCAGGCCGACTGGGGCAGCGTGCAGCGCCGCTTCGAGCAGCAGCTGCTGCAACTGGCTGCGGCCGCCCGGACCGTGCCGCGCTATGCCGCCCTGGCTTGATGCCGATCGCCTGCGCAGCGCCGAGCTGGACCTGCGCGTAACGGCTGGCCTGATGCTGTGCTGGAGCGCCTGGTGAGCTCCGTTGCTGCCACGCGGCACGCCGTGCCATCACCGACCACGCCGCGGGCGTTCAGCTGCGCCTGCGGCCGGCCGGTGTTCTTCCGCAACAGCGAATGCCTGGCCTGCCACCGGCCGCTGGGTTATGCCCCCGCTCGGGGCCAGTTGCTGGCGCTGGAGGCCGCACCCACACGCTCAGGCCGCGGCGGCTGGCGCGAGGCCGGCGTGCCGGCACGCCGCGCGCCCCGCTACGCGCGCTGTGGCAACCTGGACAGCGCGGCCGCGTGCAACTGGCTGCTGGACGTCACGGAAGTGATGGCCGGCTTCACGCTGTGCCGCTGCTGCCGGCTGACGCGTATCGTGCCTGACCTGTCCCAGCCCGAAGCCGGCCTTTGGTGGGGGCGCATCGAAGCGGCCAAGCGCCGCCTGGTGTCATCGTTGATCGGCCTGGGCCTGCCGGTGCTGTCGCGCGCCGAGGATGCCGAGCACGGCCTGGCCTTTGACCTGCTGCTGGCGCCCCCCGAAGGCCCGGCCGTCATCACCGGCCATGCCGATGGCGTCATCACGCTGGACGTGTCCGAGGCCGACGACGCGCGCCGCGAGGCCCGGCGCCATCAGCTCGGCGAGCCCTACCGCACGCTGCTGGGCCATCTGCGCCACGAGACCGGCCACTACTACTGGCAGCGCCTCGTCGAGCCGACGGACTGGCTGCCCGTCTGGCGCGAACTCTTCGGCGACGAGCGCGAGGACTATGGCCAGGCGCTCCAGCGCCACTACGCCAACGGCGCGCCCCCCGACTGGGGCCAGCGTTTCGTCAGCGCCTACGCCAGCGCCCACCCCTGGGAGGATTGGGCCGAGACCTGGGCGCACTACCTGCATCTGGTCGACACGCTGGACACGGCCCGCAGCTTCGGCCTGGATGGCGAGCGGGTCGAGTTGAACTACGAACGCTTCGACGCCAACCTGGTGGCGGATGCCGGTTTTCTGCAGCTCGTCAACAGCTGGATGGAACTGACCGGCGTGCTCAACGAGCTGTCACGCAGCATGGGCGTGGCCGACTTCTATCCCTTCGTGCTGCCGGCGCAGGCGGTGCGCAAGCTGCACCTGGTGCACCGCGTCGTGCAAGGTGCTCGGTCATGAGGTTGGGCCGCCCACTGCTGTGCGCATTTTTCGCGCCCGAGCAGCGGCCCCGGCGCGGGGCCGCTGCCAGGCCTTAGTTGCCGTCGCGGCGCGGAGCGCGCGTGCCGTCCGCGGGCCGTGAAGACGGTTGCGTCATGCGGGCATGGCAGTGCCCGCGGCAGCTCTCAGCGCCAGTGCGGCGCCAGTGCGACCGGTGCCGGCCGGGTGTGCAGCTCAGGCAACTGYGGCGGCGGCGAGGGATGGGTACCCACCCGCGCATCCAGGCGAGCCAGCACCTCGTCGACATTCAGCGGCTTGGGCCACAGTTCGCAGAAGCCCCAGTCCTCGACCGGGAAGTTGACGTCGGCCGTCACGGCCACGGCTGGCACCGACTCGCAGCCAGGCAGCGCCCGCAGCAGGCCGAGCAACCGGCTGCCGTGGCAATCGGGCAGGCCCAGGTCGAGCAGCAGCAGGGCGGGGTGCAGGCCGGCCGCCATGCAAAGCGCCTCTTCGCCCGTGGTGGCGACGAGGAGCTCCAGTTGAGGCCGTCTTTCCAGAATCGCGGCCATCAACAGCGCATTGACCGGGTGGTCCTCGACATAGAGAACGGGTCGGMGGGCTGGGCTGGGCATGGGTCCTCCGGAATGAAAGCTCAGGCCTGGTGGCAATCCGCGTGCCCGGCGCCGCGATGCAAGCCGGGCACCGCCCTTGCCACTGACGGGCTCTCGCCAACCAGGGCCCATCTATGTCCACTTCCGCCGCCACCACCGACGCGCCGCGCAGCTTCGGCGTCTTCAAGCCGGTCGGCCACGTCGTCATTTCATTCCCCGAGGCGGGCCAGGCCGCCCGCGCCGGCCAGGCCATGGCCGACTTCGGCCTGCCTGACGGCGCGGTGCGCCACTACAGCGACCAGGAGATGCTCAGGCAGATCGACGAGGACATCGCCCACGCCAGCCCGCTCGCCTCGGTGGGACAGGAGATGAATCTCGTGCTCGCCCACCGCGCGCTCGCCGCCAAGGGCTACCACTGGCTGGTTGTCCGTGTCGCCAATGACGACCAGGCCATCCAGGTGGCCCGGGCCGCCCAGGGCTGCGGCGCCGAGCGCGCCCAGCACTATGGCCACTTCATCATCGAAGAGCTCATCGAGCGGCCCGGCAACATCGCCCAGGTCGCCGAATCGCCCGACCGCGGCCTGGATGCGCAGACGCCCTCGGGCAAGGAAACCGAAGCGGCCCAGTTGAAGAAGAAGGACCCACGATGACGACAGTCGACAAGACCCTCCAGACCCAGCGCGCCATCCAGAAGCGCCAGGACCAGGCCGATGCCGGGCAAGCCAAGCACGGCAAGAAGGAAGAAGAGAGCGGCGCCATGCAGGCTGGCGCCCGCAAGCAGCCCGAAACCCTGCCCGCCCAGCATCTGCAAAAGCCCGGCCGCGAGGCCGACCTCGAACTCGCGCCGCGCTTCCTGGCACCCGACTACCGCGGCAGCGGCAAGCTGCAGGACTTCGTCGCCCTCATCACGGGCGCCGACTCCGGCATCGGCCGCGCCGTGGCGGTGCTGTTCGCGCGCGAGGGCGCCGACGTGGCCGTGGCCTACCACTCCTCCACCGAGGACGCCGAGGAGACCCGCCGCTGCATCGAGGCCGAAGGCCGCCAATGCCTGCTGCTGCAGGGCGACGTGAAGGACAGCCGCTGGTGTGAGGGCGCCGTCGACCAGGTCATGGAGCGCTTCGGCAAGATCGACGTGCTCGTCAACAACGCCGCCTTTCAGGAGCACGCCTCCTCGCTGGAGGATCTCGACGATGAACGCATCATGGAGACGCTGGACACCAACATCGGTGGCTATCTGCGCATGGCCCGCGCGGTGCTGCCGCATCTGAAGGCAGGCGGCTCCATCATCAACACCGGCTCGACGACCGGCCTGCGGGGCAGCGCCAAGCTCATCGACTACTCGGCCACCAAGGGTGCCATCCATGCGCTGACCAAGTCCCTGGCCAGCAACCTCATCGAGCGCGGCATCCGCGTCAATGCCGTCGCGCCGGGGCCGGTGTGGACGCCACTGAATCCGGCCGATTCGCCCGCCGACAAGGTGGCCGAGTTCGGCAAGCAGACCGACCTGAAGCGTGCGGCCCAGCCGGAGGAGCTGTCGCCGGCCTATGTCTTCCTCGCCGCGCCGGTCTGCGCCGGCTACATCACCGGCATCGTGCTGCCCGTGACCGGCAGCGTCGGCGCCATCTGAGCACGCGGCTGGCAAGCCCTGCTGCAAGTTCTTCCGCCGCCCGCAACGCGCGAGCGGCACCCCGTTTGCCTGATGCCGGTGACTTCACCTCGACCAGGAGCACACCATGAATCTGATTGTCTGGCTCATCTCCGGGGGCATCATCGGCTGGATTGCCAGCCTGCTGATGCGCACCGACGGCGAACAGGGCGTCATCCTCAACGTCCTGGTCGGCATCGTCGGCGCAGCCATTGGCGGCTGGCTGATCTCGCCCATGGTCGGCATTCCGAGCATCAATCAAGACGCTCTCAGCCTGGGTGCTCTCGTCGTGTCCCTGCTGGGCGCAGTCGTGCTGCTGGCGATCGTCAACCTGATCCGCCGCGGCACCCTGCGCTGAACCGTCACCCGCTTTCCAACCCCAAGGATCACCATGGCCACCACCACTGCCAATACGCCCTTCCCGACCTCGTCGGTCTCGCCCGCCACGCCCGCGCCTGCCGCAGCCGCCATCAACGACACGGCCGCGAAGGCCGGTGACGCCGTCGACAAGGGCGCAGCCGTCGGTCACGACGTGCTGAACCGCGTTGTGCAAGGTGCGCACAGCGCCATCGACCGCGTGGCCGAGACGGCCGCCCCCGCCGTGCAGCGTTTGCAGGACGGCGTGCAGGCCGCTAGCGAATCGCTGAGCCAGCGCGCCAGCGATGCGCGCGACCTGGGCGATGAATGGGCCGAGAGCCTGCGCAGCACCGTGCGCGAGCATCCGCTGGCCGCCATCGCGACGGCCCTGGCCGTCGGCGTGCTGGTTGCCCGGCTCGCCCGCTGAGGCGGCCTTGACCGACTCACCGCAAGACCAGCCCGCCCCACTGCTGGAGCAACTGCAGTCGCTGTGGCGCGAGTTGCCTGGCCTGGTCAGCGACCGGGTCGAGCTGCTGTCGCTGGAGCTGCAACGCGCGGTCCAGGCGCTGGCCCAGATCGTTGCACTGATGGTGGCCGTGGCCATCCTCGGTGTGACGGCTTGGCTGGTGTTGTGGGCCGGCGTCATCCGCCTGCTGGTCGCGGCCGGGCTGCCGCTGGAGGTGGCCCTGCTGCTGGCCATCGCCGTCAACGGGCTGGCCATCGTGCTGGCGCTGCAACGCGTGCGCAGCCTGCTGCCCAGGTTGCGCCTGCCCGCAACGCGGCGCCACCTGATGCTGGCTCCCGACCCGCAACCCAATGAGGCCAGCGATGAACCCGCCGCTGCCTGAACCCGATATCGATGCCCGCATCCTGGATGTCGAGCACCGGCTGATGGCGCGCGAGGCCAGGCTGCACGCGGGTGTCGAAGGTCTCACGGGCCAGCTGCGCCACCGCTTGCAACCCAGGAAGCTGCTGCTGCCGGTGGGTGGCGCACTGCTCGCCGTTGCGGCGCTGCTGGCGCTGCGCCGGCGCCCTCACGCCGAGCCTGCAACGCCGCGCCCCACCGGCGCGCTGCGGAACGTTCCCTGGCTGCGCCTGCTTGGCCTGGCCTGGCCACTGCTGCCCGAGCGCTGGCGCGGCCGCGTCAGCCCCGCTGCGGCGAGCAGCTTCGTGACGCTGGGGCTGCCCCTGGTCGAGACCTTGCTCGGCACGCATCGGGCCGAGCCACTGGCCACCGTTGGCGAGGTCGACCTGGCGCAGCTCAGCGGCCGCTGGTTCGTGGTCGGTGAATTGAAGGCGCACGGTGCGCCGGCGTTGCAGCCGCCGGAGTTCGGCCTGCTGCCGCGCGACGACGGGCGGCTGGATCTGCTGGAACGCCGGGTCGACGGCAATGGCACCCACGGCAGCGAGGCCTTGGTGGAGCCGGTGCCGGGCGGCCACGGCGCCCGGCTCAGGATCAGCCACTGGCCCGAGGCGCTGCGCTGGCTGCCGCTGGCCTGGCTCGAGCATGGCGTGCTGCATGTCGATCCGACTTATGACGAGGCGCTGATTGGCAGCACCGGGCGGGACGCGCTGTGGCTGCTGTCACGCCGACCGACGCTGGTCGCGCAGCGCCGCCAAACGCTGGTGCAGCTCGCGCGGGATCGCGGCTTCGCGGTGGAAAGGCTGCGCTTTTACGACGCTGGCTGATCCGCGGGCACGGCGGCACACGCCTTGCCTGCGATGGGTGCGGGGCCGTCCCGCGTTTCACAGCCGGAGGTTTTCATGGCACGCAGCAGCCTGCTAGGTATCGATTCCGCCGCGGCCGAGCCCGCCGGCCGCGACAAGGCGAGCCTGGGGCCCAGCGACAGCTCGGACAGCGGCAGCGACGTGGCGGGCATGGACGGTGAAGACGACGGCACCGACCCCGGCCTGCCCGTCGACGTGGCCCTGCGCGACGACCAGGCGGCGCCCTTGCCGCTGGGCGAATCGCTGCCGTCCAGCGAAGGCGAGACGGGGGTGCGCGACGGCGCCGACATCGGCGTGGACCGCGTCTTCACGCCGGGCGAAGCCGATGACACCGAAGCGTTGCTCACGGCCATCGACGAAGCGCCGCAAAGCGAAGACGACGAGGACGATGAAGATGAAGAGGAGGAGCAGGAGGGTGAGGCCAACCTGGTCAACACCCCTGCCAAGCCTCGCCAGCGCGCCACCAAGGCCGCGCCGGCGCAAACCGACAGCGAGGAGCGGCCCGGCGATGCCGATGCCGAATCCTCGCACCGCCCCGGCCGAAGCTAGGGCGGCTTCACGCTCAGACGGCGGCGCGAGCCTGGTCGCGCAGCGTGCGCACCTGCAGGTGGTTGCGCTTCACGCCTTCGTACTGGCGCTCCACGAGCATGCGCACATCGGGCGGCAGGGCCTCTTCCAGCGCCTTGCGATAGGCGCTCATCGCGCTGTCCTCACCGCGCTCGGTCTCCTCGAGGATGGCCTTGTCGGTGTAGCCGGCCAGCGTGCCCTTCACGGCCACCCAGCCGCGGTGCATTGCACCGGCGGCGGTGCCGCTGTCCTCGGCCTTGCCGCCCAGGCGCACGACCTGCGACTGCAGTTCGGTGGCAGCCTGGCGGCACTCCTCGGCGCGGCGCTCAAAGGACTGCTTGATTGCCGGGTCCTTCAGGTATTCCGCGGAGGCGTGGAAACCGTATTCACCGTCCTTGCAGGTTTCGATCAGGTCGTTCAGTGTGTCGATGATGTCGTCGTTGCTCATGGCAGATCCTTTCAGGGTTCGATGAAGACGCGCCGGCCGTCCGCAGGCATACCGTGCGTCCAGCCCTGGCATCGGCATTTGGCATGCCCGCGCCTGCCGCGGTGGCTGAGTTGTCGTTACGGCGTGTGGCCGGCCGTGGGCGGCGGGTGGGCGATGCGTGCCGCCGCGAGGGCCGCCTGCAGCGCGGCCAGCAGCTCGGCCGGCGCGCAGGGCTTGTGCAGGGTGATGAACTCGCCTTCGCCAATGGCCGAGTTGTTGAAGCCGGTGATCAGCACCACCGGCAGGCGCGGGCGGTGCTCGCGCAGCCGGCGCGCCAGCGCGACCCCGTCCATGGCGCCGGGCATGACGACGTCGCTCAGCACCACATCCGCCCCGGCCCCGTCGTCCAGCAGGCGCAGGGCGGCGCCCACCTCGGCGGCGCGCAACACGCGGGCACCATGGGCCATCAGCAGTGCCGCCGTCACGTCGCCCAGGGCCTCGTCATCCTCGACCAGCAGCACCGTGGCGCCGGCAATGCTTTGCGGGGCCGTGTCGGCAAAGGCCGGCATCTGGTTGTCCTGGGCGTTGCTCGCCACCGGCAGCAGCAGCGACACCGTGGTGCCCACGCCCGGCGTGCTGGCCAGGCGCGCTGTGCCGCCGGCCTGGGTCGCGAAACCATGGACCTGGCTCAGGCCCAGGCCGCTGCCCTGGCCTACGCCCTTGGTCGTGAAGAAGGGCTCGAAGGCATGCTCGACCAGGGACGGCTCCAGCCCCATGCCGTCGTCCCCCACGGTCAGCAGCACATAGTCCCCCGGCGGCAGGCCTTCCTTGTCGTGCGCCTCGGCATTGCTGGCCCGCAGCCGCAGCTCGCCGCCCGTCGGCATCGCGTCGTGGGCATTCAACGCCAGGTTGACGAGAGCGAGATCCAGCTCGTTGGCGTCCACCCGCACCGGCCAGACGTTGGCCGCCACCTGCACCTGGATCTCGATGCGCCGCCCGAGCACGCTGCGCATCAGCTCCTGCACCTCGGGCAKGTAGCGGGCCAGCGACAGGGTCTGCACCCGCACCGGCCGGCGGCCCGAAAAGCGCAGCAGATGCTGGGTCAGCGCGCTGCCCTTGTCGACCGAGCGCTGCGTGGCGCGCAGCGGACCCTGCAGCTCGGCGGCGCTGGGGTGGCGCTGCATCAGGTGCATGCTGTTGCTGATGACGCCCAGCAGGTTGTTGAACTCGTGCGCCACGCCGCCGGTGAGCCGGCCCAGGGCGACGACGCGCTGGCTCTGGGCGCCCCGCTGCTCGACATGGCGCGTGCGCTCCACGGCCTGGGCCACGCTGAGTTCCAGCTCGGCGCGGCTGGTCCCCATGTCGCGCGCCGCGCTGGCCAGGGCCTCGGCCACCTCGTCGCACTCGGCCATGCCGGTCGGGGCGGCCTGCACCGGCCGGCCGGCCTGCAGGTCCTGGGCGAGGCGCTTGAGAGCGCCTATCGGCCGCTCGATGCGGCGGGACACCCAGATGGCGCCGGCCATGGCCAGGGCCAGCAGTGCCAGCGCGCCCACCGCCACGCGTTGCACGGCCTGGGGCACGCGGCCGGCGAATTCCTCGCGCGGCATGGCGCTGACATAACTCCAGCCGAGCGCCGAGGTGCTGAAGTAGCCGGCCGTGGCGCGGCCGTCCAGCGAGATCGATTCGAAGCCGCCTTCGCGCGCCGCCGCCATGCGCTGACGCAGGTCGGCGCGGCCCTCGCGGCCGACATAGGCCGCGCCGCCGGGCAGCCGGGCCACGAGGCGGCCGCTGCTGTCCATGACAGCGCCTATCCAGCCCGGATGCGGCGACTGCGCCTGCAGGACGCGCTGCAGCTCCGAGGGCCGCACCGTGACGACCAGGTTGTAGACCAGGCGGCCGTCGCGGGTCACCGGCTCCACCCAGGCGGCATGCGGCTCCGGGGGCACGCCCGTGGGAGTGGGCGCAACGGGTTGCAGCGGCAGCATGACGGGGGTGGCACTCAGCGCCTCAGGCGCGCTGGATTCGGCGCTGGCGCCGTCGCCCGGCCGGGTGCTCAGCAGCAGCTTGCCCGGTGCCCTCAGCTCAACCCAGCCGCTCAGCCCCTGCATGGCGCGCCGGGCCAGGCGCTCGAAGGCCAGGCGGCTCTCCTCGCGCAGCGGCCCGGGGCCGTCCAGCGCGGGTGACTGCGCCAGCACCTGGGCGATGGCCGCGCGGCGCGACAGCTCGCCGTCGACCAGCAGGGACAGCGCGCGGGTCGTGTCGCGCAGCGTGCGCTCATGCGCGTCGCGTTCGGTCTCGTAGATGCTGGCAATGAGCCAGGCGACGCCCAGCATGCCGGGCAGCAGCACCGACAGCACGAGCAACAGCAAGCGGGAACGAATGGTGACCGGCATGGCGGGTCCAGGTGCGGCAGGCGTGAGCGGATTGCACGGACGCAACCATAGCGCTGTGGCCCGCCCCGGCCACGAAGAAGTATCAGGCCGCCTTGGCAATTGGCGTGCCCGACTGCGTGCGGCTGAGCCACCGCCCCTAGGTGTAGTGCTTGCGTGAGCGGGATTTCGATGGCGGCCCGCGCAGCAGCGAGCCCAGCGACGGCGACGGTGCGTGCCGGTCGCCCTCCAGGAAGCGCCGCAGCAGCGCCAGGCCCCGCCGGCGCTGGCACACGCTGCGCAGCCCGATCAGCAGCGGCACGGCGATGAGGGCGCCGACGATGCCCCACAGCCAACCCCAGAACAGCACCGACAGGAAGACCGACACAGTACTCAGCGACAGCCGGCGCCCGACGATGACCGGGCTGACGATGTTGCTTTCCACCGCATGGATGGCCATGAAGGACAGCGTGGGGCCGAAGATCTCCGGCCCCGTCTCGAAGGTCGCGATGCCGGCGAGCAGCAGCAGCACCATCAGTGCCATCGGACCGAGGTAGGGAATGAAGCACAGCAGCGCGGCGATGCAGCCCCACAGCGTCGGGTTGGGCAGGCCCAGCAGCCACAGCACCAGGGCCAGGATGACGCCCACGACCGCGTTGATGATGCCGACGGCGGCGAGGTAGTGGCTGATGTCGCGCTGGGCTGCGCGCACGCCGCCCAGCAGCAGCGCGCGGGTGCGCCGGCGCGGCAAGGCCTCGATGCTGCGCGACAGCAGCCATTGCTCGGAAGCGAGCAGGAAATAGGTCAGGATGACCGTGGCCGCGGCTGCCAGCAGGAAGGACAGGCCCCGTGTCAGCACCAGGCCGGTCAGGGCCACGCCTTCGGTGGCCAGCCTTTCCTTCAAAGGGTCCGATGCCGGTGTCGCCGCCACCCGGCCGAGCCGCGTGGCGGGCTGCGGCGGGCTCAAGCCCGGAATGGCGGCCCGCAGCTTCTCCAACTGCTCCAGCAGCTGGGCGACGGTGGTGGRCGCGGCCTGCCACCAACTGGCGGCCGGGCGCGCCAGGCTGCTGGCCACGGACACGGTGGACAGCAGCAGTGCCAGCACCAGCAGCAGTGCGCCGATGGAGGGCGGCACGCCGCGGCCGTGGAGCCAGCGCACGGCAGGCGCCAGCGCGAAGGTCAGCATGACGGCGATCAGCACCGGCGCCAGCAGCGGCCGGGCCTCGCGCACGGCGAAAACCAGGGCGACAAAAAAAATGCCGCGCAGAGCCCAGGCGCTGCGCGGCGGTTGGGACGGCTCGAGTCGCGGATCGGGCGCCGTCATGGGGTCCCCGACCTAGTGTGGAGTCACCCTGGCGGCCGCCGTGGCTGGGGTCTGCATGGCGCTCACTTCTCCGGCGGGCGCACGATGATGTTGTTGCGCACTTCCTTCACGTCGGGCGTGCTGCGGGCGAGCTGGCCGGCGCGGTCCTTCTCGGCCTGCGAAGTGGCGAAGCCGGCGAGCTGCACGGTGCCCTTGAGTGCCTCGACCTGGATGCGCATGGCGCTGACCTGGCTGTCTTCGGCGAAGCGCGCCTTCACGCGGGTCGCGACGGTGGCATCGTCGACATACTGGCCCACGGTGCTCTGGCCGCTGGTGACCGCGCAGCCGCTGGTGCCGAGGGTGGCCAGCGCGACCATCGAGACGATGAGGATCTTCTTCATGCGTTCTCCTATTGCGAGGGATCTCGCGCCCGGCCAAGGGCAAGGGCTGTGCCTGCGCTGGGTTGAAAGGCGAAAAGGGCTGCAGCGGCCGGCGTCGAACATGCCGTATCAGGCGGCACGCTTTGCCGAAATTGCCCGTTCGGGGAGGCCGCCCCGGTAAATCTTGCAGCGGCGCGGCGCCGTGGGCGGGGCGTTCCATGGGCTTCACGCTTGCCATGCGCCGCTATTCCCTGGGGGCGGAGCCAAACTGTTTCGGGATGCGACAAGCAACGCTCGCCGGCACGGAGGTTGCATTGACTGAAGTTCCCGCGCGCCGTCCACGCACGGCGCGGCAAAAGCGACGTTGCCAACAGGAGCACCCGTGCCCTCCATGGACCTCCGTGCCGACCACCGGCAGACCCAGACCCTGTCCCCCCGACTCCAGCATGCAGTGCGTCTGCTGCAGATGTCCTCGCTCGACTTTGCTGCCATGCTCAGAGACACCCTGGGCCGCAACCCTTTCCTCGAGGCCGAGGAGGGCGAGGCCGGTGACGGGGAGGGCAGCACGGCGCTGCCGCTGGCTACCGGCGCCGAGGCCGGCCCGATGGAGCAACCGTCGGCCCTTTCCAGCCTGATGGAGGAGGGTGTTTCGGCCGATGCCGGCACCGAGCTGCCCGCTGCGGCCAACGATCCCGACACCAGCGGCGGGCCCGAGGATGGCAGTGACCGGGACCTGTGGGCGACCGACAGTGCCGGGCAGCGCCGCGCCGAGGACGGCGAACTCAGTGCGCTCGACATGATGGCCGTCGAAACCTCGCTGGCGACGCATCTGCACGGACAACTGAACGTGCTGCCGCTGTCCGATCGTGACCTTGCACTGGCGCGCACCATCGTCGAGTCGTTGGACGACGACGGCTATCTGCGCACGCCGCTGGAGGAGCTGATCGACGTCGCCGGTCTGGAGCCCGCGCCCGAGCTGCAGGAGATGCAGTTCGCGCTGAGGCTTGTGCAGTCGCTGGACCCGGCGGGCGTGGCGGCGCGCGACGTCGGCGAGTGCCTGCTGCTGCAGCTGCCCGGCATCGACTGCGCCGACACGCGGGCCCTGGCCCAGGACATCGTCACCAACCACCTGCCGGCGCTCGCGGCGCGCGACGTGGCTTCGCTGGCGCGCCAGTTGGGCGAGTCGCCGGCGCGCGTCGAGGCGGTCTGCGACCGCATCCGCCGCCTGGACCCGCGGCCGGGTTGGCGCTTCGGCTCCACGCAGGTGCCGTATGTCGTGCCCGACGTGATCGTGAAGAAGGTGCGCGGCCATTGGACCGTGCAGCTCAACCCGGCCATCGTGCCCCGCGTCAGGCTGAACCAGGTCTATGCCCAGCTCTTCCAGCGCCACCGCACGGCGGCCAACGCCGAGCTCGGTGCCCACCTGCAGGAGGCGCGCTGGACGCTGCGCAATGTCGAGCAGCGCTTCTCGACCATCCTGGACGTGGCCGAGGCCATCGTCAGGCGCCAGCACAACTTCCTGGACTACGGTGCCATGGCGATGAAGCCGCTGGGCCTGCGCGAGATCGCCGAGGAAGTGGGCATCCACGAAAGCACCGTCTCGCGTGTGACCAACAACAAATACATGGCCACGCCGGTGGGCGTGCTGGAGCTGAAGTACTTCTTCAGCCGCGCCATGATCAGTGCCAATGGCAGCGCCTGCTCCGGCACGGCCATCCGCGGCCTCATCAAGGACATCATCGAGGCCGAGAGCCCGGATGCGCCGCTGTCGGATGCCGAGATCACGCGTCAACTGGCCCAGCAGGGCCTGGTGGTGGCGCGGCGCACCGTCACCAAGTACCGCCAGATGCTGAAGATCGAGGCGGTGGACCGCCGTCGACGTGTGGCTTGACACGCCCCTCGTCCGGTCTCGCCCTGCTGAACTCGGGCGTGCCCAGCCGGTCCCCCAAGGGGACGGCGATGCGTGCCGGGTTGACCGGCGCGCACATCGCCTAAGCGGGCCGGCTTGGGAGCGGCCCGGCGCTCGGCCCGAATGCACCCGCTGAGATGACTTAGCGCGGCGCCACGCGCCAGATGGCATTGCCCACGTCATCGGCTACCAGCAGCGCGCCGCGAGCATCGACGGCCACGCCGACCGGGCGGCCGCGGGCCTCGCCCTCTGCGCTCAGAAATCCCGTCAGCACGTCCACGGGCAGGCCCTGCGGATGCCCGTTTGCAAAGGGGACGTAGACGACCTTGTAACCGGCGAAGGGCTTGCGGTTCCAGGAGCCGTGCAGGCCGACGAAGACGCCTTCGGACGGGCCACCGGGAAGCAGCTTGGGCACGGGGCTGGTTCCTGCAGCAGCCAGGCCCAGCGCGGCGACGTGAGCGCCCAGCGCATAGTCGGGCACGAGGGCTTTGGCGACGAGATCGGGTCGCGGCGGCTGCGCGCGGCTGTCCACATGGGCGCCGTACCAGCTGTAGGGCCAGCCGTAGAAGCCGCCATCGCGCACCGAGGTCAGGTAGTCGGGCACCAGGTCGCTGCCGAGCTCGTCGCGTTCATTGGCCACGGTCCACAGCACCGGTGCGCCGCCGGGCGCGGCCATCCAGGCCATGCCGTTGGGATTGCGCAGGCCGGTGGCGAAGAGGCGTTTGGCGCCGCTGCTGCGGTCGATCTCCCAGATGGCGGCGCGACCTTCCTCGGCCTCGATGCCATGCTCGGCCACATTGCTGTTGGAGCCRACCGTCGCGTAGAGCTTGCTGCCGTCGGGGCTGGCGATGAGGCTCTTGGTCCAGTGGTGGTTACGCGTGCCGGCGGGCAGGTCGGTCAG
>NZ_JBFUMO010000021.1:0-26254 GCF_054049355.1 Roseateles sp. P5_E11
GCCCAACCTGCAGGACCTCGGCAAGCTCTACATCGGCGAGAACGCCGTCGAGACCATGAGCTGCGACCTGATCATCGAAAAGGCCTCGCACGTCCACCTGAAGGAAGCCGTCGCCTACTGCGAGCAGGTGCGCGACTACGTGTCCCGCGAGATCTTCGTGCAAATCCTCGACGACACCGAGGAACACATCGACCATCTCGAAACCCAGCTGGAACTCGTCACCACCGTTGGCGAGCAGAACTATCTGCAGTCGCAGATGAGCGAGCCCAGCTGAGCACCCTCACCCTCGCGCCGAGCCGCCTCTTGCAGGCGGCTTTTTCTTGTCTCAGAGGAAGCGTTCCAGCAGCCGCTTGGAATGCTTGTCCAGCGCCCAGCGATCCGGCACCTGCAACTGCACGCCATGGGTGGAAGTGATCAGCAGGCGGCCCTCTTCCAGGCGGCGGATGTCTTCCTCGCTCTTGAGCACGAAGTCGACCTCGCCGCGGTCGGTCTCGATGCGCCAGGTGCTGGGCGTGGCGAAGGTGTTGACGGAGATCRGGCGCAGCAGGGTCGGGTGGAATTCGCGGGCGGCCAGTTCGGCCTCCAGCAACCGGCGCGGCCCTTCGGGCAGGGCTGACAGGCGCTCCACCCAGGCCAGCTCATGGCCGTGCGAGCCGACCAGGGACAGGCCCTCGTCCGGCGCCGAGATCGGGTGGGCACGCACCGGTGTGACGCCGACATGGCTGTCGCCGTTCAGGTCGGTCAACAGCAGCCGGCCGAGGGCGTCCAGACGCAGGTCGCGGAAGGGCAGTGTGGACATTCAGGACTCCGCGGAGGTCGCGATCAGGTCGAGTTCGACCGCCGCGTTCTTGGGCAGCTGCAGCACGCCGACCGTGGTGCGCGTGTGAGCACCGGCCGTGCCCAGCACGCGCCAGATCAGGTCGGAGGCGCCATCGGCCACCTCGCTCTGCTGGGTGAAACCGGCATCGCAATGAACGAACACGGTCATTCTGAGCACGGTTTGCAGCCGATTCAGGCTGCCGAGCTCCTGGCGCAGCAGGGTCAGCGCGCGCAGCGCGCAGATGGCTGCGGCACGCTTGGCGCGTTCCAGGCTGACCTCGGCGCCGACGACGCCAGCCACCGCGATGTGGTCGCCGATGCGCGGAATCTGGCCACTCAGGTAGAGGGTTCGGCCGTCACGCACCAGCGGGCTGTAGCGCCCGCCAATCTGCAGGGGAACGGCGGGGTCGAAGCCATGTTCCGCGCTGGCGGCATCCAGCTCGCGGTCACGGTCGTGCAGGGCGGTATCAAGCATCGGTGGTGTGGGCGCTGGGGTTGGGGGTCACGGCATGCTCCTCCAGGTCTTCCTGGTCCACGCGGCGGACCTGAGCTTCCCAGAGGCGCCAATAGTGGCCCTGGCGGGCGATCAGTTCGTCGTGCGGGCCCAGCTCGACGATCTCGCCGCGGTCCATGACAACGAGGCGGTCGGCCTTGCGCAGCGTGGACAGGCGGTGGGCGATGGCGATGGTGGTGCGGCCCTTGACGAGGTTGTCCAGCGCGCGCTGGATCTCCTTCTCGGTCTCGGTGTCCACGGCTGAGGTCGCTTCGTCGAGGATGAGGATGGCCGGATCGATCAGCAGCGCCCGGGCGATGGAGATGCGCTGGCGCTCGCCGCCCGACAGGCCCTGGCCGCGCTCACCGACGAGGCTGTCATAGCCATGCGGCAGGCGCAGGATGAACTCGTGGGCATGCGCGGCGCGCGCGGCTGCGACGATCTCGTCACGCGTGGCCTCYGGCTTGCCGTAGGCAATGTTCTCGGCGATGGTGCCGAAGAACAGGAAGGGCTCCTGCAGCACGAGGCCGATGTGGCGGCGGTAGTCGGTCACCCTGATGCGCCGCAGGTCCACGCCATCGACCTTGATGGCGCCCTCGGTCACGTCATAGAAGCGGCAGATCAGGTTGACGAGCGTGCTCTTGCCCGAGCCGCTGTGGCCCACCAGGCCGACCATCTCGCCGGGGCGGATGTCGAGGTTCAGGTTGCGGATGACCGAGCGCGAACCGTAGCGGAAGTCCAGGCCCTGCATCGAGATCGCGCCGGTCACGTTCTCGAAGGGCTGGGGGTTGACCGGGTCGGGCACGTTGGAGACGTGGTCCAGGATGTCGAAGATGCGCTTGGAGCCCGCCGCGGCCTTCTGCGTGACCGAGACGATGCGGCTCATCGAATCCAGCCGGCCATRGAAGCGGCCGATGTAGGCCAGGAAGGCTGTCAGCGTGCCGACCGTGATGCTCTGGTGCGAGATCAGCCAGATGCCCACACCCCAGACGACGAGCAGGCCCATCTCGGTCAGCAGCGAGACCGTGGGGCCGAACAGGCTCCAGGTCTTGTTGAGGCGGTCGTTCACGACCAGGTTCTTGGCGTTGGCCTCCCGAAAACGCTGCGCCTCGCGCCTCTCCTGGGCAAAGGCCTTGACGACGCGGATGCCCGGGATGGTGTCGGCCAGGATGTTGGTGACCTCGCCCCAGACGCGGTCGATCTTCTCGAAGCCGGTGCGCAGCCGGTCTCGCACCAGATGAATCATCCAGGCGATGAAGGGCAAGGGCACCAGGGTGGCCAGCGCCAGGCCCGGGTGGATGTTGAACAGGATCGCCGAGATCATCAGGAGCATCAGCACATCGGTGATGAAGTCCAGCGCATGCAGGCTCAGGAACACGCTGATACGGTCGGTCTCGGAGCCGATGCGCGCCATCAGGTCGCCGGTGCGCTTGTTGCCGAAGTATTCGAGCGACAGGCCGAGCAGATGTTCGAAGGTCGCCGTGCGCAGATCGGCGGCAATGCGCTCGGACACCAGCGCCAGCAGATAGGTCTTGGCCCAGCCCAGYAACCACGAGAACAACGCCGCACCCAGCAGGCCACCCAGCAGCGACCCGACCAGCCTGGTGTCGATCGACTGGCCGTTCTGGAACGGGATCAGCACCCTGTCCATCAGCGGCATGCTCAGGTAAGGCGCCACCAGGGTTGCGCCAATCGAGCCGAGCATGAGCGAGAAGCCCAGCAAGAGCTGGCCCCGGTAGGGCCGCGCAAAGCGCCACAGCCGCAGCAGCACCCAGGTGCTCGGCGGTTTGCTGGCCTCGCCGAAATCGAAGGTCGAGTCCTCGCCGTCATCGGCCTCTTCGAGCACGACATGGCCCGAAAGGCGCTGCACCTCGCGGCCGAAGGCGTCGGCAAAGCGCACCGCCGCCGGATTGCAGGCCAGCGTGAAGCGCCAGCGCGCCAGGCGCCGGTCGGCGTCGAACAGCTCCATGAAGGCCAGGCCGCCATGGTCGCTGAGCTTGAGGCTCAAGCCCGGCACCAGCGTGTGTTCGGCCCAGCTGGCGCTGGTGGGATCGAGGGCCAGCAGGCGTGAATTCGTCAGCGCGATCAGCCCTTGCGCGAAGTGGCCCTGGGCATCCAGGTCAACCTCCAGCAGGGCCACCACGTTCTCGCCAGCCATGAGCCGCCCCTGAAGGACGGCTGTTTGGGGATGAAGCACTGCAGCGGGAGGAAGGTCTTGCATGTTGTTGTTGGCTCTTACGGGCTGCGGCGATTCTCCGCCATGAGTTCAGCGCACAATTCCACGCGATTGCACCGCGCACAACCCCTTACTCGATACGCTCCATGAGCCAGAAGAACGACATCCGCCTGCTGCGCATCAATTACCTGCGCGGGCCCAATATGTGGACCTACCGGCCGGTGCTGGAGGTCTGGCTGGACCTCGGCGAGCTGGAAGACCACCCCAGCCATGTGTTGCCGGGCTTCAACGAGCGGTTGACGGCCGCCCTGCCCAACCTCGTCGAGCACCACTGCGGCGTCGGTGAGCGCGGCGGTTTCCTGGAACGGCTGACCGAAGGCACCTGGTGCGGCCATGTGCTGGAGCACATCGTCATCGAGCTGCTCAACCTGGCCGGCATGCCGACCGGCTTCGGCCAGACCCGCTCCACCAGCCAGCGCGGCGTTTACCGCATGGTGTTCCGGGCGCGTGACGAGCAGGTCGCCCGCGCGGCCCTGGCCGAGGGTCATGCCTTGATCATGGCCGTCATCAACGACCAGCCCTTCGACGCGCCCGCCGCGGTGGCCCGCGTGCGCGACAAGCTGGACGACTGCTACCTGGGCCCCTCCACGGCGGCCATCGTCGCCGCGGCCACGGACCGCCGCATTCCCCACATCCGCCTGAACGACGGCAACCTGGTGCAGCTTGGCCACGGCGCGCGCCAGCGCCGCATCTGGACGGCCGAGACCGACATGACCAGCGCCATTGCCGAAGGCATCGCCAGCGACAAGGACCTGACCAAGACGCTGCTGAAGGCCGTGGGCGTGCCCGTGCCGGAAGGCCAGGAGGTCAAGACCGCCGCCGAGGCCTGGACGGTGGCACAGGACACCGGCCTGCCCGTTGTCGTCAAGCCCAGCGACGGCAACCATGGCCGCGGCGTCTCCCTGGACATCGCGACCGAGGCCGACTGCGAGGCCGCCTTCGCGCTGGCGGCCCGCCACGGCTCCTCGGTGCTCGTGGAGCGCTACATCCCCGGCAATGAGCACCGCGTGCTCGTCGTGGGCGGCCAGGTGGTGGCGGCCGCGCGCGGCGAAGCCGCCTGGGTGCACGGCGACGGCCGCCAGACCGTGGAGCAACTGGTCGAAAGCCAGATCAACACCGATCCGCGCCGCGGCCTGAGCGAGGACTTCCCGCTCAACCGCATCCGCGTGCACGAAGACACCGCCCTGCTGCTGGACCTGCAACGCCAGGGCATGTCGCCCGAGGCCGTGCCCGCGGCCGGCAAGGCCGTGCTGATCCAGCGCAATGGCAACGTGTCCATCGACTGCACGCCCGAGGTCCACCCCGAGGTGGCGCATGCCGTGTCGCTCGCCGCCCGCACCGTGGGCCTGGACATCGCCGGCGTCGACCTCGTCACCGAGGACATCTCCAAGCCGCTGTCCGAGACCGGCGGCGCCATCGTCGAAGTGAACGCCGGCCCGGGTCTGCTGATGCACCTCAAGCCCGCCGGAGGCGCGCCGCAGCCCGTCGGCCAGGCCATCATCGACCACCTGTTCGCCGAGGACGAGACCGGCCGCATCCCCATCGTCGGCGTGGCTGGCTCGCGCGGCGGGCGCCAGATCACGCGCCTGGTCGCGTGGCTGCTGCACCTGAACGGGCGCCATGTCGGCCTGGCCTGCCGCGACGGCCTCTTCCTGGGCACGCGCCGCGTCGAGAAGCGCGACAGCGCCCGCTGGGACGCCGCCCACCGCCTCCTGATGAACCGCGGCGTCAACGCCGTCGTCATCGAGAACGATGCTGCCTCCATCCTGCGCGATGGCCTGGCCTATGACCGCGCCGCCGTCGGCGTCGTTACCGATCTGGACGGCATCGCCGCGCTGGCGGAGTTCGACGTGCAGGACGTCGACCAGCTCTACAAGGTGCTGCGCACCCAGATCGACGTCGTGCTCAGCGACGGCGCCAGCGTGCTCAATGCCGCCCACCCGCGCCTGGTCGACATGGCCGAGCTGAGCGACGGCGAGGTCGTCTTCTACGCGGAGGACGGCAGCCTCGAGGCTCTGCAGCACCACCGCGACCGCGGCGGGCGCGCCGTCTTCCTGCGCGGCGGCGCCGCCGTACTGGCCCATGGCCCGGCCGAGACGCCGGGCGCCAACATCGAGGCCCTGCTGCGCCGCTTTGGCGACCAGGCCATCGATGCCTCGACGCTGCTTGCCGCCGTCGCCGCCGCCTGGGCCCTGGGCATCTCGCCCGAGCTGATCGCCGCCGGGCTCGACACCTTCGTGCCCAACCTGCACCTCGCCTGAAAAGAACACGACTCATGGACGTTTCCCGCACCCGCGCGCTGCGCGGCCCGAACATGTGGAGCCGCCACACGGCCATCGAAGCCGTCGTGCATTGCAACGAGTCCGAGCGCTCGCTCGAGCGCCTGCCCGGCTTCGAGCCGCGGCTGCGCCAGCTCTTTCCCTCAGTCGGCGAGCTGCGCAGAGACGCCTCGCTGGCCCAGGTGCTCGAGCAGGCCACGCTGGCCCTGCAGGCCCAGGCCGGCTGCCCGGTGACCTTCAGCCAGACCCATGTCACGCCCGAGGCCGGCACCTATCAGATCGTCATCGAGTACAGCGAGGAAGACGTCGGCCGGCTGGCCTTCGAGCAGGCGCTCAAGCTCGTGCTCGCTGCACTGAACGGTGGCGAGTTCGATGCCGACGCGACGCTGGCCCGATTGCGCGAGCTCGACGAGGACATCCGCCTCGGCCCCTCCACCGGCTCCATCGTCAATGCGGCCCTGGCGCGCGGCATTCCCTACCGCCGCCTCACGCAAGGCAGCCTGGTGCAGTTCGGCTGGGGCGCCAAGCAGCGCCGCATCTGGGCCGCCGAGGTCGACGCCACCAGCGCGGTCAGCGAGTCCATCGCCCAGGACAAGGACCTGTGCAAGCGGTTGCTGCAGGCCGCCGGCGTGCCGGTGCCCATCGGCCGGCCGGTCGACTCGGTGGACGATGCCTGGGCCGTGGCCCAGGAGATCGGCCTGCCCGTCGTCGTCAAGCCGCAGGACGGCAACCAGGGCAAGGGCGTGACCGTCAACGTGACGACACGCCTGGGGCTTGAGGCTGCCTACAAGGCGGCCGACGAGATCGGCCCCGTCATGGTCGAGAAGTTCCTGCCTGGCTCCGACTACCGGCTGCTCGTCATCGGCGACAAGCTGATCGCCGCCGCGCGACGCGATCCGCCGCATGTCATCGGCGACGGCGTGCACACGGTCAAGCAGTTGGTCGACAAGGTCAATTCCGACCCGCGCCGCGGTGACGGCCACGCGACGTCGCTGACCAAGATCCGCTTCGACGACATCGCCGTCGCGCGCCTGACCCAGCAGGGCCTGGCGCCCGAGTCGGTGCCCGACAAGGGCCAGCGCGTCATCCTGCGCAACAACGCCAACCTGTCCACCGGCGGCACCGCCACCGACGTGACGGACGACGTCCACCCCGAAGTCGCCGCCCGTGCCATCGCGGCGGCCCAGGTCGTCGGCCTGCACGTCTGCGGCGTCGACGTCGTCGCCGAGAGCGTGCTGCGGCCGCTCGAAGAGATCAACGGCGGCATCGTCGAGGTCAACGCGGCACCGGGCCTGCGCATGCACCTGAGCCCCAGCTATGGCAAGGGCCGCAATGTCGGCGAGGGCATCGTCGGCCATCTGTTCGGCACCGGCAACAAATCGGGCGGCATGGCCGAGGACGGGCGCATCCCCGTCGTCGCCGTCACCGGCACGAATGGCAAGACCACCGTCACGCGGCTGATCGCGCACTTGTTTGCCAGCTGCGGCCTCAAGGTCGGCATGACCAACACCGACGGCGTGTATGTCGATGGCCGCCAGATCGACAGCGGCGACTGCTCCGGCCCCAAAAGCGCCCGCAATGTGCTGATGCACCCGGACGTGGAGGCCGCCGTGCTGGAGACCGCCCGCGGCGGCATCCTGCGTGAAGGCCTGGGCTTCGACCGCTGCCAGGTCGCCGTGGTCACCAACGTCGGCGCGGGCGACCACCTCGGCATGAACTTCCTGCACACGGCTGAGGACCTGGTGCTGGTCAAACGCGTCATCGTGCAGAACGTCGCGCCCAACGGCTACGCGGTGCTGAACGCCACCGACCCGCTGACGGCCAGCATGAGCTCGGTCTGCCCCGGCCAGGTCATCTATTTCGCCGCCGACCGCCACCACCCGCTGATGGCAACCCACCGCGCCCAGGGCAAGCGCTGCGTCTATGTGGACGGCGACCAGCTCATTGCGGCCCAGGGCGTCTGGCGCGAGAGCATCCCGCTGCGCGACATCCCCATCACGCGTGGCGGCCTCATCGGCTTCCAGGTCGAGAACGCGATGGCTTCGGTGGCCGCGGCCTGGGCCGTGGGCCTGGACTGGGACACCATCCGCCGCGGCGTAGCCAGCTTCGCCAATGACGCCGACAACGCGCCGGGCCGCTTCAACGTCATGGACTACCGCGGCGCCACCGTCATCGCCGACTACGGCCACAACGGCGACGCGATGAAGGCCCTGGTCGGTGCCGTCGCGGCATTGCCGGCCAAGACCCGCAGCGTCGTCATCAGCGGCGCTGGTGACCGCCGCGACGAGGACATCCGCGTGCAGACCGAGATCCTCGGCGGCGCCTTCGACGAGGTCATCCTCTACGAAGACGCCTGCCAGCGCGGCCGCGCGGCCGGCGAGGTCGTGGCCCTGCTGCGTGCCGGGCTGGAAGGCGCGTCACGCACCCGGCATGTCGAGGAGATCGTCGGTGAGTTCACGGCCATCGACCGCGCACTGGAACGCCTGCAGCCGGGCGACCTCTGCCTGGTGCTGGTGGATCAGGTGGAAGAGGCGCTGGCCCATCTGRCTCAGCGCATTGCCGCCGGCTGAGGCTCAGCGGTACCTGGCCAGCAGGCGATTCAGTTCGCCTTCGCTGACCAGGCCCTGGATTGCGGTGTTCAACGCCGCCAGGCCCACCGGGCTGCTCGGCGACAACGCGCACTGGGCCAGCACTTCCGACACGACCAGCGGCGGATGCAGGGGCAGCTTGAAGTGACCGATGCGCTGCTGGTACTCCAGCACGCGCCGGCCGGTCAACGCATGGCGGATGCGGCCGAGTTCGAGTTTCTGCAGATTGGCCACCGCATCGGGCGCGTCGTCGCGCAGGAAGCCTGATCGCAGTGCGTCGGCCATCTCCGGATAGACGTAGCCGCGCACCGTGCCGATGGGCTGCCCTGTCAACGCTGTCAACGAGGCCGGTGGCGGCACCGCGGCGGCACTGACGAGCAGGGCCTGGTCAGGCAGGAAGGGCCGGCTCCACGCGAAGGCGCCGGGCAGCCAGTCGCTCTGGTAGTCGCACAACAAGTCGCCCTCGCCGCGTTGCAGGGCTTCGGCCAGGCGCTTGCGCGGCGTCGGGCGGGCCACCAGATCGCGGCCCAGGCGCCGCGCCAGGGCCTGGCCGATGTCCAGGTTCAGGCCTTCGATGACGCGGTCGCCCTCGATGCGGGCATGCGGCATCAGCGCGCTGGTCTCCACCAGCATCACCAGCGGCCGGGCAGGTTCGGCACCGGCAAGCGGGCTCAGCAGCAGCGCGGCCATGCCGCCCACTCCCCTTCGCACCCAATATCGCCGCGTCCCGACCATGGGACTGCATCATGCCGTGCCCGCCAATCCAGGGCGAGCGCAGGGTGGCCAGCCGGCCAGCGGACCGTGACCGGCGCACGAAAACCTGCCGACCCGGCACGCCACGCCCAGGGTCGCATCGCTAGACTCGCCGGTCACCTGCCACACCCGCCGATGAAGTCCCGCCTGTCGTTCGCCGCCCTCACCCTGGCCTGGGCCCTGGCGGTGCCGTTGGCCCATGCCCAGACGCAGGCCAGCACGGTCCGCCCCGGCGTGGCCCCGATTCCCCACGATGACCTGCTCTACCAGCAGCTCGGCGGCCAGGAAGCCATCCAGCGCTTCACCAACGATTTCTACGACACCCTGCTGCAGGACGCGCGCATCGCGCGCTTCTTCGACGGCATCAACATGAAGCACCTCAAGCGCGTGCTGGCGGACTACTTCTGCGTCGTTGCCGGCGGCCCCTGCGTCTACGACGGCGTGGGCATGAAGGACGCGCACGCCCACCTGGGCATTGGCAAAGGCGACTTCAACACCCTGGTCGAGCACCTGCAGCGCGCCATGGACAGGGCCAACGTGCCCTTCGGCGTGCAGAACCAGTTGCTGGCCCGCATGGCCCATTTCCACCGCGACATCATCACGAAATGAAGCTCCCAGGCCCGGCATTCGCCCAGCCCGACTCACACTGGACGCGGCCCGGCGTTTCCTCATGAGCTTGCCCCCGCACCACCGCAACGGCGGCTTCCAGAACAACCACGGCGACTTCGAGCCCAAGTCGCTGGCGGACGTGATCCGCTGGCGCTGGAACGCCTCCCGTCGCGGCCTGCCACCGCGCCCGGCCGAGCCCATCCCGACGCAGCMTGCCGATCTCGGCTTCATCCGCACCAACCACGGCGCTGCGCAGCAGCCGGCGGTGACCTGGATCGGCCACGCCACCGTGCTGACCCAGCTTGGCGGCCTGAACCTGCTGACCGACCCGATCTTCTCCGGGCGCGCCTCGCCGCTGCCCTTTGCCGGGCCGAAGCGCGAGCAGCCGCCAGGCGTGGCGCTGGCCGAGTTGCCCCACGTCGACGCCGTGCTCGTCTCGCACAACCACTACGACCACCTCGACCTGGCTTCGGTACGCAGCCTCGCGCGCCAGCCCGGCGGCAGCCCGCTCTTCGTCGTGCCACTGGGCCTCAGGGCCTGGTTCCAGGCACGCGGCATCGAGCGCGTCGTGGAACTGGACTGGTGGCAGGCCGAGCGCCTCGCCGGCGTGGACATCGTGCTCGTCCCGGCCCAGCACTGGTCGGCGCGTGGCCTGAACGATCGCATGAAGACGCTGTGGGGCGGCTTCGCCGTGTTCGCACCGGACTGCCAGCTCTTCTTYGCCGGCGACACCGGCTATTCGCGCGACTTCACCGACATCCGCGAGCGCTTCGCCGAGCGCCAGCAGCCTCATCAAGGCGGCAGCTTCGACATCGCGCTGATCCCCATCGGTGCCTACGAGCCGCGCTGGTTCATGCAGAGCCAGCATGTCAACGTAGAGGAAGCGCTGAAGATCCACGCCGACCTCGGCGCCAAGCGCTCGCTGGGCGTGCACTGGGGCACCTTCGAGCTGACCGACGAGGCGCTGGACGAGCCGCCCCGCCAGCTCGAACGGCAGCGCGCGGCGCTCGGGCTGGCTGAGGAAGCCTTCTTCACGTTGGCCATCGGTGAGACACGGCGTCTGCCGCTTCGCCAAATCCGACAGCCGCCCGAGGAACTTGCCGACAGGCTGCCCCCATCCTCGCGGCTAGGCTAGCCACGCCATGACTCTCCTTGCCCGTCTTCGTCGGCCTTTCCATGAGCTCGGCCCCGGGCTGATCACCGGCGCGGCGGACGACGACCCGAGCGGCATTGCCACCTACTCCCAGGCCGGCGCGCAGTTCGGCTACGGCATGTTGTGGAGCGTCGTCTTCACCCTGCCGCTGATGGCCGCGATCCAGATCGTCAGCGCCCGCATCGGCTATGTGTCCGGCCGCGGCCTGGCGGCCAACATGAAGCGCACGTTCCCGCGCCCTGTGCTGCTGGCGCTGGTAGGCCTGCTGCTGGCAGCCAACACGCTGAACATCGCCGCCGACATCGCCGCCATGTCCAGCGCGCTGCACATGCTGGTGGGCGGCCCGGCGCTGATCTACGCGATCGCCTTCGGCGTGGTCAGCGTGCTGATGCAGGTCTTCCTCGCCTACCAGAGCTATGTGCGCTGGCTGAAGTGGCTGACGCTGGCACTGCTGGCCTATGTCGGCGTCGTCATCGTGCTGGGCCTGGACTGGGGCGAGGTGTTGCTGCACACGATACGGCCCGAGCTGAAATGGAACCGTGACACGGTGCTGATGCTGGTGGCGCTGTTCGGCACGACGATCAGCCCCTATCTGTTTTTCTGGCAGGCGGGCCAGGAGGTCGAGGACTGCGCAGGCCGCCCCTGCAAGCCAGCCGACGTGAAGCGCCATCTGCGCCGCATCAAGCTGGACACGCATGTCGGCATGGGTTTTTCCAACCTCATCGCCKTTTGCATCATGCTGTCCACGGCCGTAACGCTGCATGCCGCAGGCGTGCACGACATCCAGACTTCGGCCCAGGCCATCGAGGCGCTGCGGCCGATCGCGGGCGAGCATGCGGCGCTGCTGTTCAGCCTGGGCATCATCGGCACGGGCATGCTGGCCGTGCCGGTGCTGGCTGGCTCGGCGGCCTACGCGGTGGCCGAGGTGGCCGGCTGGCGCGACAGCCTGAGCCTCAAGCTCGAACGCGGCGAGGGACGCGGCTTCTACAGCGTCATCGCCGTCGCGACCCTGGGCGGCGTGGCCCTGTGCTTCGCGCCGCTGGACCCGGTCAAGGCGCTGTTCTGGTCGGCGGTGTTCAATGGCATCAGCGCTGTGCCCATCATGGCCGCGATGATGGTGCTGGCCACGCGCGAATCCGTCATGGGCGAGCATGTCATCGGCCCCAGGCTGCGCCGCATGGGCTGGGCTGCCACCGGCGTGATGGCGCTTACCGCACTGGCACTGGCGCTGGTCTGAGTTCTTCACGCGCGTGGCGCAGCACCACGCGCGACGAATGCAAGGCGAGGCCGGCCATGATGACGGCCACCAGCAAGTCGGGCCAGGCCTGGCCGGTCAGCGCCACGCCACCGGCAGCGGCCACGACGGCCACATTGCCCAGCGCGTCGTTGCGACTGCACAGCCAGACCGCGCGCATGTTGGCGTCGCCTTCGCGCCAGGCATAGAGCATCACGGCCACACCCACATTGGCCAGCAGGGCCAGCGTGCCGACGATACCCATGGTCGCGGCCTGCGGTGGCTCGCCCGCCCAGGCGGCCCAGGCCGCGCGGGCCAACACACCAACGCCGAACACCGCCATCGCCCAACCCTTGACCCAGGCCAGCCGCGCCCGCCACAGCAGCCCGGCCGACAGCACGGCCAGCGACGCGCCATAGTTGGCTGCGTCGCCGATGAAATCCAGCGCATCGGCCCACAGCGACAGCGACCCGGCGCGCCAGCCGGTCGTGATCTCGACGACGGCCATGGCCGCATTGATCAGCAGTGCCGCCCACAGCACGCGGCGGTAGGCCGGCGAATTGCCGGGGCTGGGTTCATCGTGATGGTGGTGGCAGGCGTGGCTCATGGTGGAGAAGACCTTGGCTGAAAACTGCCGCTATTGCAAACCCTGGAGCCACACCAGAGTCAAGCCGAGAATCGTCACATGCGTATCGGAGAACTCAGCCGCCTGACCGGAACAAAGGTCGACACCATCCGCCACTATGAGCGCGAGGGCCTGCTGGCGCCGCCACCGCGCACGGATGCTGGATACCGCGTCTATGGCCCGCCTGATGTCGAGCGCCTGCACTTCATCCGCCGCTGCCGCTCGCTGGACATGAACCTGGCTGAGGTGCGGGCGCTGCTGGCGCTGCAGGGCGACGGGCACGGTGGCGCCAACGGAGCAGGTGTGCATGCGCTGCTGGACGCGCACATCGACCACGTCAGCGCGCGCATCACGGCGCTGCAGGAACTGGAGAAGGAATTGCGCGCGTTGCGCGCCCGCTGCCAGGGCAACGAGCCGGCCTGCGCCATCCTCGAAGGGCTGGCCGAGCCGGGCGCCGAGCTACCGCCCAAGAGCCACGTCGGCCACAGCCACTAGGGCATCAGCCGACCCGGCAGACCTTCAGCATGTTGGTGCCGCCGGGGTAGCCCATCGGCTCGCCGCAGGTGATGGCATAGGTGTCGCCGGGCATCAGCACACCGCGCTCGACGAGGATCTTTTCCGCGGCGGCCAGGGCCACGTCGCGGTCCTCGAACTTGGGCATCAACAGCGGCAGCACATTGCGGTAGAGCGCCATCTTGCGCTGGCTGACCGGTTGGGTCGTCAGGCCGAAGATGGGCACCTGAATGCGGTGGCGGCTCATCCACAGTGCCGTCGAGCCGGATTCGGTCAGGGCCAGGATGGCCTTGCAGCCCAGGTGGTAGGCGGTGAACAGCGCGCCCATGGCGATGGACTGGTCGATGCGGCCGAACTGGCGGCCAGCGAAGTCGGTGTCGAGACTGACAAACTCGGCACGCTCGGCTTCCAGCGCGATGTTGGCCATCTGCTCGACGGTCTCGATGGGGTATTTGCCGGCAGCCGTCTCGGCCGACAGCATGACGGCATCGGTGCCGTCCAGCACGGCGTTGGCCACGTCGCTGACCTCGGCACGCGTGGGTACCGGGTTGACGATCATGGACTCCATCATCTGCGTGGCCGTGATGGACACCTTGTCCAGCTCGCGGGCCATCTTGATCATGCGCTTTTGCAGCGCCGGCACGGCCGCGTTGCCCACTTCCACGGCCAGGTCGCCGCGCGCCACCATGATGCCGTCGCTGGCCTTCAGGATGGCTTCGAGGTGGGGGATGGCTTCGTAGCGCTCGATCTTGGCGATCATGGCCGGCTTGTGGCGATAAGCCTCGCCGGCCACGTTGGCCAGCTGGCGCGCCATTTCCATGTCGGTGGCGTTCTTGGGGAAGCTGACGGCCAGGTATTCGCACTGGAAGGACATCGCGGTCTTGATGTCGTCCATGTCCTTGGCTGTCAGTGCCGGTGCCGTCAGGCCGCCGCCCTGCTTGTTGATGCCCTTGTTGTTGGACAGCTCGCCGCCGAGCTTGACGATGGTGTGGACCTGCGCGCCGCGCACGGACTCGACGGTCAGCACCAGCAGGCCGTCGTTGAGCAGCAACGTGTCGCCGGGCTTCACGTCACGCGGCAGTTCCTTGTAGTCGAGGCTGGCGATGTCCTGGTTGCCCAGCTCGGTGCGGTCGGCGTCCAGGATGAAGGGCGCGCCGGGGATCAGCTCGATCTTGCCGCCCTCGAACTTGCCGACGCGGATCTTGGGGCCCTGCAGGTCGGCCATGATGGCCACCGACTTGCCGACACGTTGCGCGGCTTCCCGGACCATGGTCGCGCGGTCGATGTGGTCCTGCGCCTTGCCGTGGGAGAAGTTCAGCCGCACGACGTCGACGCCGGCGCGGATCATCTTCTCCAGGATCTCCGGCGTGTTGGAAGCAGGGCCGAGGGTGGCGACGATCTTGGTGGCGCGGGTCATGGCTGTCTCGATTCTTGGAAGGCGCGGAATTATGGTCCGCCAAGCCTCGCGCGAGTTTCGTCGTGTTTCAACCCAACACCTTCTCGAAGAAGGAGCTCAATGGATCAGGCGTGTAGCCGCCGAAGGGCCCGCGCTCCGAGTAGCCCAGACGCCGGTACAACGCCAGGGCCTCGGGCTGGTGGATACCGGTCTCCAGCCGCGCGATCCGCAGGCCGCGTTCGGTCAGCTCGGCCTCTAACTGCGCCATCAGCTGCCGGGCGACGCCACGGCCACGCTCGCTATCCAGCACGAAAAGACGCTTGATCTCTCCATAGCCGTCCGCGTCGAAGTGCTTGACGCCGCCGCAGCCGACGAGCTGCTCGCCACGCCACAGCCCGTAGAAGCTGCCCTGCGGTGGGCGCAGGCCATCGGCGGGCTCGAAGTGGTTGCTCTCGCTGGGATAGAGCGCGCCCATATAGGCCTCGGACAGCGCGATCAGACGCCGCGCATCGGGGTGACCGGGGTCCAGCGGCGCAAGGCGGGCGGGCAGTTCGGAACTCATGGTGGTTGGATACCAGTTACAGGGAAGGCACCGTCATCGCGAGCAGATAGCGCGCTGATTCGGCCCCGGGGTTGGTGAAAACGCTGCGCCCAAGGCAGCGAAAGCTGATCGAGTCGCCAGCGCCCAGCTCGAAGACCTGCCCCTGCAGAGTCAGCCGCAGCCGGCCTTCCAGCAGGCACAGGTGGTGTTCCAGGCGCGCGACGGTGGGCTCGTCGTAGGCCAGCTCGGCGCCGGGCGCGAGACGGCCCTCGATGACCTCGGTCGCGAAGCCGGCCAGGGGCGGACAGCGCATCAGTCGCTCGAAGCCGCTCTGCACGTCGTGCCAGCGTGGCTGGTCGGCGGCGCGCAACAGGCGCACGGGCAAGGCCTCGGCTTCGGCGAGCAGGCGGCTCAACGGCAGGCCGTAGGCACGGGCCAGGCGCGACAGCAGCGTCGCCGTCGGGCTGGTCTCGGCGCGCTCCAGCCGGCTCAGCGTTGCGCGGCTGACGCCGCTTTTCAAAGCCAACTCGTCCAGCGACCAGCCGGCGGCCGTGCGCAGCGCAGCCAGCCGCTCGGCCAGTTGACGCTCGAACTGCCCCTCTTCGCTCAATTCAGAGAATTCTTCTCTCATATGAGAATATGCTAGCCGATATGAAGGACCGCCAGCTCGCTCCATTGATCGCCGCTATGGCCGTCGTGCTGACCTGGGGCGTCAATTTCCCACTGTCCAAGGCCTTGTTCAACCAGGTCGGCCCGACGGGTTTCCTGGGGCTGCGCTACCTGCTGATGCCCTTCTGTGCCGTGGCCCTGCTGTGCTGGCGTTTCGGCATGCGCTGGCCGCGACTGGACCGCGGCGAAGTCTGGCCGCTGGTGCGATTGACGCTGATCGGCCAAGGCCTGCACCTGTTGCTGTCGGCCTACGGCATGCAGGGCTCCACCGCCTTCAGCGCCAGCGTGCTGCTGGCCTGCGGGCCGGTGTTCACGCTGCTGATCCTGCGCGCGACCGGCGTGGAGAAACTCTCCGCGGGCCAGGTCGTCGGCGTGGCGATGGCGGCCACCGGCGCATTGGTTTTCACATCGGACAAGCTGCTCGCCGCCAACTGGCAGGCCGGCCTGGGCGACCTGACCCTGCTGGCCGCCGCCGCTCTCTTCAGCTACTACACGGTGGCGAGCAAGCCGCTGATCCAGCACCACGGCGGTGTGACGGTGCTGGGTTATGGCAGCCTGGTCTGCACGCTGCCGATGCTGCTGTGGTGCTCGCCGGCACTGGTGTCCTTGGACTGGGCGACGCAGCCCACATGGGTATGGCCGGGCCTGGCCTGGCAGGTCATCGGCGGCGGCTTCCTGGGCTGGCTGGCCTGGGGCTGGGCCAACGAGAAGCGCGGCGTGGCCCGCACCGCGCCGTTGATCTACCTGATGCCGCTGGTGGCCGGCCTCATCGCGTGGCTGTGGGGCGGTGAGCAGTTCAGCGCGCCCAAGCTGCTCGGCGCCGGCGTCATCCTCGCCGGTGTGGCGCTGGCGCAGTTCAGCCCTGCGCTGAACGGGCCTCGCGGGCTTCCCGCACGTCCGCAACCGCCAGAGCCGTCATGTTGACGATGCGGCGCACCGTCGCGGAGGGCGTCAGGATGTGCACGGGGGCTGCCGCGCCCAGCAGGATGGGGCCGACCGTGACGCCGTGACTGGCGCTGATCTTCAGCACGTTGAAGAGGATGTTGGCCGCATCCAGCGTCGGCAGCACCAGCAGGTTGGCAGCGCCCTTGAGCTTGCTGTCGGGCAGAAAGGCCTGGCGCACGCTCTCGGAAAGGGCCGCGTCGCCATGCATTTCACCGTCGCATTCGACTTCAGGGTGGGCGGCCGAGAACAGCTCGTGGGCGCGGCGCATCTTGACGGCCGACGGCCGCGTGCTGGAGCCAAACATCGAATGGCTGACGAAAGCCAGCTTGGGCGGCAGGCCAAAGCGGCTCACCTCCTCGGCAGCCATCGCGGCGATGTCGGCCAGCTCCTCGGCGCTCGGGTCGTCGTTGACGAAGGTATCGGTGATGAAGAGCGTCATCTGCTCCAGGATCAGCGCGTTCATCGCGGCGAACTGGCGCACGCCTTCGCGAAGGCCGACGAGGTCGCGCACCTGCTCCAGGTGGCGGTCGAAGCGGCCGACCATGCCGCAGATCATCGCGTCGGCGTCGCCCAGCTCGATGGCCAGCGCACCGATCGCCGTGTTGGAGCGCCGCACGGCGGACTTGGCCATCTCGGGCGTGAAGCCGTTGCGCTTCATGCGGGCGTAGTAGGCCTCCCAGTACTGCCGGAAGCGCGGGTCGTCCTCGGGGTCGATGACGGCAACGTCTTCACCCAGCTTCAGCCGCAGGCCGGCGCGCTCGATGCGCGCCTTGAGCACCGCCGGTCGGCCGATCAGCGTCGGCTTGCACAGGCCCTCGTCCAGGGCCACCTGCACGGCACGCAGCACGCGCTCGTCCTCACCCTCGGCATAGATGACGCGTGCGCACTCGGCCTTCGCGGTGGCGAACACGGGGCGCATGAACATGCCGGTCTGGTAGACAAAGCGCTCCAGCGACTGGCGGTAGGCGACGAGGTCTGTCACCGGCCGCGTGGCCACGCCGTCGGCCGCCGCAGCCGCAGCGACCGCGGGCGCAATGCGCAGGATCAGCCGCGCGTCAAACGGCTTGGGGATCAGATATTCCGGGCCAAAAGCCAGTTCCTGGCCGGCATAGGCCGCGGCCACTTCATCGCTGGTCTCGGCCTTGGCCAGCGCCGCGATCTCGCGCACGCAGGCGAGCTTCATGCCTTCGGTGATCTTGGTCGCGCCGCAGTCCAGCGCGCCGCGGAAGATGTAGGGGAAGCACAGGACGTTGTTGACCTGGTTGGGGTAGTCGCTGCGGCCCGTGGCCATGATGCAGTCCGGCCGCACGGCCTTGGCCAACTCGGGGCGGATCTCGGGCTCGGGGTTGGCCAGCGCCAGGATGATGGGCTGGGTGGCCATGGTCTTGACCATGTCGGCCGTCAGCACCCCGGCGGCCGAGCAGCCGAGGAAGACGTCGGCGCCATCGACCACATCGGCCAGTGTGCGCGCCGCCGTGATCTGGCAATAGCGCTGCTTGGACTCGTCCAGCTTGCCGGCCTTCGCGTCTTCACGTTCGGACTGGATGACGCCGCGCGAGTCGCAGACAAAGACGTTGTCGCGCTTCACGCCCAAACCCACCATGACGTCCAGGCAGGCGATGGCCGCGGCACCCGCGCCCGACACCGCCACTTTGACCTTGGCGATGTCCTTGCCCACCAGCTCCAGGCCGTTGAGCAGCGCGGCCGACGAGATGATGGCCGTGCCGTGCTGGTCGTCGTGGAAGACGGGGATGTTCATGCGCTTGGACAGCTCGCGCTCGATGTAGAAGCACTCAGGCGCCTTGATGTCCTCGAGGTTGATGCCGCCCAGCGTCGGCTCCATCGCCGCGATGATGTCGATCAGCTTATCCGGGTCGCGCTCGGCGAGCTCGATGTCGAACACATCGATGCCGGCGAACTTCTTGAACAGGCAGCCCTTGCCTTCCATGACGGGCTTGGCGGCCAGCGGGCCGATGTCGCCCAGGCCCAGCACGGCGGTGCCGTTGGTGATGACGCCCACCAGGTTGCCGCGCGACGTGAAGTCGGCCGCCAGCGACGGGTCGCGTTCGATGTCGAGGCAGGGATAGGCCACGCCCGGCGAGTAGGCCAGCGACAGGTCGCGCTGGTTGGACAGCGCCTTGGTCGGCGTGACCGAAATCTTGCCGCGCGTCGGGCTGCGGTGATAGTCCAGAGCGGCTTCGCGCAGCGCAGCTTCGGCAGGCGACAAGGGAGCGTTGTTCTTTTCCATGAGGGTGACTCTCCAGGGAGGAACCCTCAAGGTTACGCCGCGTTTCAGCCCCCGCCGATGCAGGTTTTTTGGCGATCTATGCCGAAGCCGATATCACCCGGTCGCGGCCTTCATGCTTGGCGCGGTACATGGCCTGGTCGGCCTCGCGCAACGCAGCCTCGACATCCGCCGCCGCCGCGGCCTGGGCGACGCCCCAACTCGCAGTGACCTTCAGCGCGGCCGGCCACTCGACGCGCGCCAGCACCTGGCGCAGCCGCTCGGCCACGGCCACGGCCTCCTCGGCCGGCGTCTGCGGCATGACGATGACGAACTCTTCGCCGCCCCAGCGCGCCAGCAGGTCGTCACGCGGCAGGTTGGCGCGCAGCGTGCGGGCCAGCAGCACCAGCACCTGGTCGCCGACCTCGTGGCCATGCTGGTCGTTGACACGCTTGAAATGGTCGACGTCGACGAAGACGACCGACAGCGGGAAGCTCATGTCGCCCTGCACTTGCAGCAGCAGGTCCAGTGCACGGTTGAGGCCATCGCGGTTGGCCACACGCGTCAGCGGGTCGCGCAAGGCCATCTTCTCGAGCGCTCGCGAGCGTTTCATCGACAAGCGCAGGCGCCCGTGCACCGTCCAGCTTTCCCAGACCAGATAGCCCAGCAGGCTGAACATCCACAGGCCAACCAGGCCGAGGCGGAAGGTCTCGGGAGCGACCCAGTCACCGACGAGTTCGGCGCGGTTCACGCGGATCAGGTGCTGGCCCGGCGCCACCTGGCCGCTGGTGCTGAAACTGATGACGCGGATGCTGTCCATCTCCGGGCCCACCAGGGATACGGGCAGTTGATGTGTCTGGGCCCACCACGAGCTGACGGCGAACTGCGACAGCCGCACTTCCACCGGCTGGGGCTGGGCGCCGGGCGCGAAGGTGACCTCCTGGGGCTTGAGGCTTTCGGCGTCACCCGGCTTCGTATAGGCCGGGTTGGCATTGCGCAGGAAGACGCGCACCTGTGGCGCCTGATGGTCCAGCGATGGGCCCTCCGCGTGCAGCCATAGGCGGATATGGCTGAAATTGCGCAGATCCAGGGCCCGGCCCTTCATCTCGAATTGCAATTCGCAGTAGGGCCATTCGTAGCCGGGGCGAACCTCGCAATGCATCGCCACTGGGCCACCGGCGGCCGGGTCCAGCCTGGCTTCGCTCTTGCCGCCGCTGCTGCGGTCGTCGACGATCTCCAGATGCTGCCCAGCCCCGCGCCCATCGAGCACGAGGTGGCGGGTCATCCAATGCTCGTTGGCATAAAGGCCCAGCAGCGTCGTGACGACGAGCAGGGCGAGAAGCCAGCGCAAAACCATCCGGCAATTGTGTCGGCCGGTAACGCCGGGCGGTGGGAGCGGCCGACGCTGAACGTGAAATCATGACCGCCCCCAGCGGCGGACTTGTATCAGCCCGCTGCGCGCTCGGCCAGGATCTTGAAGGCCGGCAGCGTCTTGCCTTCCAGCACCTCCAGGAAGGCGCCGCCGCCCGTGGAGATGTAGCCCACGTCCTTCTCGATGCCGTACTTGGCAATCGCAGCCAGCGTGTCGCCGCCACCGGCAATGCTGAAGGCAACGCTCTCGGCGATGGCGCGGGCGATGGCCTCCGTGCCATGGGCGAAGGCCGGGAACTCGAACACGCCGACCGGGCCGTTCCAGACGATGGTGCCGGCGGCCTTGAGCTTCTCGGCCAGCTTGGCGGCCGTCTTGGGGCCGATGTCGAGGATGAGGTCGTCGTCCTCCACGTCGGTGGCCGCCTTGACCGCCGCCGTGGCACCCGCGGAGAAGGTCTTGGCCGTCACGACGTCTTCGGGGATGGGCACGTCGGCGCCGCGCGCAGCCATCGCATCGATGACGGACTTGGCCTGATCGATCAGATCCGGCTCGGCCAGCGACTTGCCGATCTTCAGGCCTGCGGCCAGCATGAAGGTGTTGGCGATGCCGCCGCCGACGATGAGGCCGTCGACCTTGCTCGCCAGGGCTTGCAGGATGGTCAGCTTGGTCGACACCTTGGAGCCGGCAACGATAGCGACGAGCGGGCGGCGCGGGTTGGCCAGCGCCTTGGTGATGGCGTCGATCTCGGCTGCCAGCAGCGGGCCGGCGCAAGCGATCTTGGCGTACTTGGCGATGCCGTAGGTGGTGGCCTCGGCGCGATGGGCCGTGCCGAAGGCGTCGTGCACGAAGATGTCGCACAAGGCGGCAAGCTTCCTGGACAGCTCCTCGCTGCACTTCTTCTCGCCCTTGTTGACGCGGCAGTTCTCCAGCAGCACCAGTTGGCCCGGCGCGACGGAGACGGCATCGACCCAGTCGCGCTGCAGCGGCACCGGGCGGCCCAGCAGCTCGGCCATGCGCTCGGCCACCGGTGCCAGCGAATCTTCAGGCTTGAACTCACCCTCGGTCGGGCGGCCCAGGTGGGAGGTGACCATGACGGCGGCGCCGGCGTCCAGGGCCATCCTGATGGCCGGCAACGAGGCGCGGATGCGGGTGTCCTCGGTGATCTTGCCGGTGTCGTCCTGCGGCACGTTGAGGTCGGCGCGGATGAAGACGCGCTGGCCGGCCACCTTGCCGGCGGCGATCAGGTCGGAGAAGCGGATGACGTTCATGGTGGGCGGGGCAGTTGATGAGAAACCGAAACTGCCGCGATTCTCGCCGCCCGCCGTTCCGGCGCGGTTACCAGCCGAGGCCGAGCTTCAAAGGCAGCATGACCGCCATGCCGACGAGGATGGTGCCCAGGATGCCCTTGCGCCAAAAGTAGTAGGCCGTCGCGGCCACCGCCGCGGGCCAGCGCGCATCCTGCCAGGTCGTGATGAGCTGGCCCTGCGTCATGAAGATCTCGGGCGCGACGACCGCGACCAGGGCCGCCAGCGGTGCAACCTTGAGCAGTTCGCGCAGCCAGTCCGGAATGGGCAGGGGCTTCTCGCCAATCATGAAGAAACTGCGCGTCAGGACGGAAATGCCGGCCAGGCCGAACAGCGCCACCCAGGTCATCGCATCGCTCATGTCCGCCCCTCGGTCGTCGAGTACGCCGACCGATCCCTCGAGGGGATGCGCGCCGACTTGGGACGGCCCGGCGTTCGGCGCGCGCTCATGCCCTGGCCTTTCGCGCGTCCAGCCACCAGCCTACGGCGCCCGCCGCAAAGATGGCGCACAGGATGTTGAGCTTGAGCGGCAACGCATAGGTGGCAATCGACACAGCGCCAGCCGTCACAGCCACCCACCACAGCACCTTCTCGGTCAGCAGCGAATAGGACAGTCCCAGCAGCGCCAGCACGCCGGCGAAGCCAATGCCCCAATGCGGCGGAATGCGGTCGGCCAGCAGGATGCCGGCGAAGGAGCAGGCCTGCCAGGTCGGCCAGTTGACGGCCACGCCACCCCAGAAATAGCGTTGCTGGCCCGGCACCGGCACGGGGTMCGGATAGCGCTTGACGAAGTAGACGAAGTTCAGGTCGGCCGCGACATAGCCGCTCAGCAGCCGGCGCGCCCTGGGCAGATGGCCCCAGTAGTTGCGCCATTGCGCGCTGAAGATGACAAAGCGCAGGTTGACGCAGAAGGCCGTGGCCAGCAGCACCCACAGCGGCGCGCCGGAGGCGATCAGCGGCAGGGCCGTCAGCTGCGCGCTGCCGGCAAACACCAGCAGCGACATGCCCATGGCGAGCGGGATGCTGAGCCCGCTCTTGACCATGGTCACACCGGTCACCAGGCCCCAGGCCGCCAGGCCCAGGGAGGGCGAGGCCATGTCGCGCGCGCCGTGGCGGAAATCGGGGTCGGCCGCGAGCGCGCGCAACCTGGAAGTCAGACTCATGCCGCCATTGTCGGCGGCACTTCAATCACTGCCCGATGCGACGGACTTTGCCGCTGCCGGCGACGGAGGACGAAATCTCCGGCGAGCCCGCGTACTTCACGTCGCCGCTGCCAGCGATGGAGACATTCAGGCGCTTGGTCGCGTTGACCTGGGCGTCGCCGCTACCGGCGATGCTGACCTTGACGTCTTCCGCCACCAGGTCGGCCGCCTTCACGTCGCCGCTGCCGGCGATGGTCACCTGGGCGCTGGCACAGCGGCCGGCCGCGACGATGTCACCACTGCCGCTGACCTTCATCCCCAGGCGTTCGGCGTCCAGGCCCGCGAAGCGGATGTCGCCGGAGCCGGCGATGGAGGCGTCGACGCCGGCTGTCTTCATGGCCTCGACCTTGACGGTGCCGGAGCCGGCCACAGCGATCGAGCGCAGGGCCGGCATCTCGATGGTCAGGCTGGGGTTGGTCGAGCTGTGCACATTGACGCCCTTTTTGGGCGAGATCTCCAGCGTGCGGCCCTTGCTGCCGTCGACGACGCGGGTTTCGATCAGGGGCAGCAGGTTGCGGTCGGCCTTGACCTCGACCTTGTTGCCCGAACCCTGGCGGATGACGACGTTGAAGCCGCCGGTCAGCGCGACACMGTCGAAGGCGCCCGTGTCGCGGGCCTCGRTAGCGATGTCGCCATTGCCGTTGATGCGCTCGCTGTTGATGGTCCAGCTCCAGGCCTGGGCAGAGCCGCTGAACACGGCAGCGGCCACGAGACCGAGGGCGAAGAGGCGGCGGGATGTGTTCATGTCGGGCTCCATCGGGGTTTTGATGGTTCCCATGGTGCCAAGCGGCGCCGGGACGGACCTGACCAACGCGACAGTGCGCAGGATGGAAGGAGCGAAATGCGTCTGGAGGTGCCGGATCAGTGGCCCTTGGCCTTGTCGCCGCCCTTTTCAGACGCCTTTTCAGCGACTTTCTCGACCGGCTTGGCCTCAGGCTCGTCGGCCGGCGGCTTGACCGAGCCCGGGCGCGGCACGACGGGCGCGACGCCCTCGAGCTTGTTCTCGCGCATGTACTCGTCCATCTCGCGCCAGCCGGTGTAGACGGCGGCCTTCTGGGCCTTGGGGTTGAGGACGTAGCAGTCCTCGATGGCACGCATCGCATGCCGGCAGGCGCTGCCGATGGCCTTGCCCTCGGCTTCCTTGGCAGCGGCCACTTTGGCGGGGTCGTCGATGCCAAGCTGCTCGCAGGCCGACAGGGCTGCGAGCAGGGGCAGGGCAAGAAGAAGGCGCTTCATGGGCTCAGCTATCGGCCGGCGCGGCTGCAACTTGAGGTCACGGCGAGTCAGCGCCTGGCCATCGCGAGCAGGCGCGTGACGCGTTCCTCGGTCGACGGGTGGGTGGAGAACAGCCCTCGCAGGCCTCCACCGGACAGCGGGTTCATGATCATCATCTGCGCCGTCTCCGGGTGAGCCTCGGCGGGTGCCATCGGAATGCCCTGAGCGTAGCGGTGGATCTTGTCCAGGGCCGAGGCCAGCGCGGCCGGGTCGCCGGAGAGTTCCGCGCCGCCGCGGTCGGCCTCGAACTCGCGGGCGCGGCTGATGGCCATCTGGATCACCGTGGCGGCCAGTGGTGCAAGCAACGCGATCGCAATGCTGGCGATGACATTGGTCTGCCGGCCGTTCTCGTCGCGGCCGCCGAACAGCCCGGCGAAGTTGGCCAGCATCGAGATCGCACCGGCCATCGTCGCGCTGACGGTGCTGATGAGGATGTCCCGGTGCGCCACATGGGCCAGTTCATGGGCCATGACACCACGCAACTCGCGCTCGGACAGCACGCGCAGGATGCCCGTCGTTGCCGCGACGGCGGCATGCTCCGGGTTGCGGCCGGTCGCGAAGGCGTTCGGTGCTTCCTCGTCGATCAAATAGACCTTGGGCATGGACAGGCCGGCCCGTTGCGCCAGTTCCTGAACCATCCGATAGAACTGCGGCGCCGTGCTCTCGTCCACCTGCCGTGCGCTGTACATGCGCAGGACCATGTCGGCCGAAAACCAATAGGCGAAAAAATTCATGCCAACGGCCACCAGCAACGCGATCAGCATGCCGGCCTGGCCGCCGATCCAGGACCCGACGGCCATGAACAGCGCCGTGATGGCGGCCATCAGGACAGCGGTTTTCACCAGATTGAACATGTCACCGGCCCGGAAGTCAGGAATACGTGGGAGATGGTGCCACGCACCCGGGGTTTCAAGCGTCGAAGCGTTCGCCGACGGCAATCGGCCGGGCCTGGAGGAAGGTCGAAGCCGGCCCGCGCTTGCCCCCGGCGCGTTGCAGTTCGGTCAGTTTCAAAGCGCCTTCACCACAAGCAACCTCCGGCCCGGCGGCGATGACTTCACCCGGCTTACCCCGGCCTTCAACGACCTCGGCCCGCCAAACCTTGAGCGCCTCGCCGGCCAGTGTCGCCTGGCCGCCGGGGAAGGGATCGAAGGCGCGCAGCCGACGCTCGATCACGACAGCGGGCAGCGTCCAGTCGATGGCGCTCTCGGCCTTCTCGATCTTGTGCGCGTAGGTGACGCCCTCGCCGGGCTGGGGCGTCGGCGCCAGGCTGGGCGCCTGCAGAGCCTCGACAATCAGGCGACCGCCCAGTTCGGCCAACCGGTCATGCAGGGCCGCGGTCGTGTCGTCGGCGCGGATAGTCTCGCGGCCGATCAGCAGCATGTCGCCGGTATCCAGGCCCGCATCCATTTGCATGATGGTGATGCCGGTCTCGGCGTCGCCGGCCTCGATGGCGCGGTGGATGGGCGCCGCGCCGCGCCAGCGCGGCAACAGCGAGGCGTGGATGTTCAGGCAGCCGCGCCGAGGCAGGTCCAACACCCATTGCGGCAGGATGAGGCCATAGGCGGCGACGACCATCACGTCGGCATCCGCCGCCCGCAACGCTTCGCGCGCCGCGGCCGCGTCGGCGGCATATTTGCCGTCCAGTTTCAGGCCCTGCGGCTGGGCGACCGGGATGCCTGCCGCAACGGCGCGCTGCTTGACCGCCGAAGCCTGCAGCTTCATGCCACGCCCGGCCGGGCGGTCGGGCTGGGTCAGCACCAGCGGAACCGTGAAGCCGGCGGCCAGCAACGCGTCCAGCGCAACGGCAGCGAATTCTGGCGTGCCAGCAAAGACGACGCGCATCACAACCTTTGGTTACGCTTTTTGGCCTCGAGCTCTTCCTCGCGCGTCTTCTTGACCATCTTGGTCTTGATGCGGTCGCGCTTGAGCGGGCTCAGGTATTCGACGAAGACCTTGCCCAGCAGGTGGTCCATCTCGTGCTGCACGCACACGGCCAGCAGGCCATCGGCCTCGAACTCGTAGAC
>NZ_JBFUMO010000022.1:0-25858 GCF_054049355.1 Roseateles sp. P5_E11
GCTGTCCATGCCCACGCCGGTGATGGATGCAGGCGGCATATTTGCGTGCACGAGCCGTTCGGTCATCATGCTGACAGTGTGGTTGCAGAAGGCCTGAAGGACTAAAACGTGATGCCGCAACAACTTAGCGAGGATCCACAGGAGGCCCTCCGTCCGGCGATGGACACACCGTCCGGAAGTGGACGGTCGAAAAGCCTGTCAATCCTGCTGGTGGATGACAACCCGGCCGTTGCAGAGGCGATGGAGATCGCGTTCCGTATCGCCGGGCATCGACTGGACAACGCGAACGGGCCGGAGGCCGCGTATTCACGCCTGGCCGCGTCCTGTTACGACGCGGTGCTGCTCGACATGAACTTCGCCGCGGGCCGGTCAGACGGCGCCGAGGGCTTGGAATGCCTGCATCGGATCGTTGCTGATGACCCGGCGACGTGCGCCGTCGTCATCACCGCGCACAGCGGCATCCGCATCGCAGTGGCGGCGATGCAGGCCGGCGCACGGGACTTCGTGATGAAGCCGTGGCGCAACGCCGAGTTGGTTGCCAAGGTCGAAGCCGCGGTCGCGCGCAACCGGCCGATGGCGGCGGTGCAGGCCGCTGCGCCACAGGAGCCGGCCCGGCTGCTCGGTGACAGCGCGGCGATGCAGCGGCTGCGCGATCTCGTGCGCCGCTTCGGTCCGACTGGCGCGGGCGTCACCATCACGGGGCCGGCGGGGAGCGGCCGCACGCTTACCGCGCTGGCGGTGCACGCCAACTCAGCCGATGCCGCGACGCCGCTGCTGCGCGTCGACCTGCGCGACGATGCCGCATGGGATCGGCTCGACGGGGCGACGGGTACCGTCTTGTTGCGCCATCCCGACCGGCTGGATGCGGTGGCGCAGGCACGGCTGCTCGACCGTCTGCCTCCTGCGGTGAGATGCATCGCGATCGCGGAAAGCGTGGCGTCGCTGACGCCGGCGTTGCAGCGTCGTGTGGCGACTGTCGAGATCGCCGTACCGCCGCTGGCTGCGCGTGGAAATGACGCGATCTTGCTCGCGCGGCACTTCACCCGCATCGCCGCCGAGCGATTCGCACGCCCCGCGGCAAGACTGAGCGAAGCAGCCGAGGCGGCGGTGCAAGCGGGCGGATGGCCCGACGAGGTTCGCGGCCTGGCGCTTGCGATTGAGCGTGCGGTGCTCCTGACCGAGGACGGCACGATCTCCACCGCTGCACTCGCACCGTCGGTGTCGGTGCCCGTCACCCAAACGCAGGCTGGTGGGTTCGACTTGATCGACGCCGAACGCGCCGTCATCGCAGCGGCGTTGCGTGAGCATCGCCATAACGTCACGCATGCCGCCACCGCGCTGGGCTTGAGCCGCGGTGCGCTGTACCGCCGCATGGCGCGCCATGGGCTCTAGACATGGCTTGCGGGCGGCACTCCATGCGATCGGGTTCGTCGCATGCGGCGTCGCCGCGGGCACGGCAGTGCACCAGGGCTATTGGGGGCTGCTCGTCGGGGCGACGCTGGTCGCCTTTTGGCTCGGCGCACTGGACTGGGGTCGGGCCGCAAGGCCCCTATCGACGCCCGACCCTGTCACCCCAGCGCCGGATGTGACCACGCCTCGCCTGCTGCTGGACGTCGCGCCGACGCCAATACTGGCGATCGAGGGCGGCTGCGCCCGTGCGCTCAACCGCGCCGCGCGCCGGTTGTTCGCTACCGACGACCGCGTCCTGCCGGTGCCCCTTGAACTGTTGGACCGCGATGCCCGCCATCTGCGCCATGAAGCGCGAAGCTGGCGCATCGATCGCATCATGCTGGGCAGCGGCATGGTCGTCGCGCTCATCGACATCGAACAGGAAGAACGCGCGGCAGAGGCGCGCGCGAGCGCCGAACTGATTCAGGTCCTCGGCCATGAGCTGCTCAACGGCCTGGCCCCGATCGCGTCTCTGGCCGAGAGCGGGCTGGCGGCGGTTGGGCAGCCCAACGCCGACCTGACGCTGCTGCGGGAAATCCTCGCCACATTGGCGCGCCGCGCGGAAGGCCTGCAGCGCTTCGCCGAGGCCTATCGCGCGCTGGCCCGTCTGCCCGATCCCTTGCTGCTCCCGGTGGCGGTGCGGCCGATGTTGGGCGATCTGGYGCGGCTGTTCGCCGGCCGTTGGCCGGGCATTGCGTTGACTGTCGAAGTCCCGGACGATCTGCGTTGGCCGCTGGATCGAGACCAAATCAGCCAGGCACTGTGGGMCTTGCTGCAGAACGCGGCTGAGGCCGTGCTGGACCGCAACGACGGGCAAGTGACGCTGGCGGCTCGCATTGCCGATGGCGGCCTCGCGATCGAAGTCAGCGACAACGGCCCGGGCATCCCACCCGAAGCAGCCGCACGCATCTTTCGCCCATTCCACACCACCAAGCCCGAAGGCACTGGCATAGGCCTCAGCCTCGCCCGCCAGATTGCGCAGGCGCACGGCGGCACGCTGACGCTCGGCACCGGAGCCGCCGTCACGTCGTTCCGCCTTCTGCTCCCCGGCCGCGACGGCTCCTCATCTCCAGGGTGATGGTGGGTTTTCAGATATCGGCACTCGAACGATATGTTGTGATCGAGACATGATGTTATATATTCAACTACATGAAGTGGTTGCTCCTCATCCTCTCGCTGCCGACCGAGAACACCGCCGCCCGCATGCGCGTCTGGCGGGCGCTCAAGGGCTGCGGCGCGGCGGTGCTGCGCGACGGCGTCTACCTGCTGCCGCACTCCGGGGCGCATGAGGCGGCGCTGGGTGGCATTGCCGACGACCTGCGCCAGAACGACGGCACGGCTCATCTGCTGGGCACGGAGTCTGGCGACGAAAATTTCCCTGCGCTGTTCAACCGCAGCGCCGAGTTCGCGGCCCTGCTGGGCGATATCGCCGACGGTCGCAAGCGGCTCAGCGCCGAGCAGGCGATGGAGTCGGTCAAGCTGGCCCGCAAGCTGCGCAAAGCCTTCGACCAGCTCGTCGCCATCGACTTCTTTCCCGGTGAGGCCCAACGTCAGGCCCGCGAAGCATTGGAAGAATTTGAGGGCCAGGCCAACCGGCTGCTGTCGCCGGATGAGCCTCAACCTGCCGTGCGAACCATCACGCCGCTGGATCGGGCCGACTACCAGGGGCGGATCTGGGCCACGCGCGCCCGGCCGTGGGTCGACCGGATGGCCTGCGCCTGGCTGATCCGCCGTTTCATCGATCCCGAAGCCCGCGTCTTGTGGCTCAAGTCGCAGGCCGACTGCCCGAAGAGGGCGCTCGGCTTCGACTTCGACGGCGCGACCTTCACCCACGTCGGCGCGCGCGTGACCTTCGAGACGCTGCTCGCCAGCTTCGGCCTGGAGACGCCCGCGTTGCTGCGCCTGGGCCTGCTGGTGCACAGCCTGGACATCGGCGGCGTGCAGCCGCCAGAAGCCGCGGGCGTCGAGCGCGTGCTGGCCGGCATGCGCGAGGCCATCACCGATGACGACCAGCTGATGCAGGTCAGCGCCGGGGTCTTCGAGGGCCTGCTGACTGCCTTCCAGAACGCCGAGGACAAGCCATGAACGCCATCCCCCAGGACCTTCCTCTTGACCCAGCCGGCCTGAACGGCGTGTCCGCGCATGGCTGCTGACCATCCACCCATGCTGGCGTTGCTCTATCCAGGAGACCGCGCAGCGCGTGACCGCAATGACCCGGACGAGAGTCGCTTTGCCGCGCTGTTCGAGGCCTTTGCCGCCGCCGGCATTGCGGCCGAGCCGGCCGTCTATCACGACGACTTCGCCGATGAAGTCGCTACCCAGCTGAAGCGAGTGGATGGCCTGCTGGTCTGGTGCAACCCCATCGAGGCGGGCTGCCGCCGTGACCGGCTCGATGCAATGCTGCGCGAGCTGGCCGCGGGCGGCGTCTTCGTCAGCACGCATCCCGACACCCTGCTCAAGCTCGGCACCAAGGACGTGCTTGTCGACGTGCGCGACCTGCCCTTCGGCAGCGATGCGGTCCGCGTCGACAGCCTGGCGCAACTGGCCGACGAGTTGCCGCGTCGGTTGATCGGCGGGGCGCGTGTGCTCAAGCAGCACCGTGGGCAAAGTGGCAACGGTGTCTGGCGTGTCGAGGCCACCGGCTGCGCGCTTTTGAAGGTGCGCCATGCGCAGCGGGGCAGCGAGGAGGAATTGCTCAGCCTGCACGAACTGCAACAGCGGCTGGCGCCTTATTTCGAGCCGGAAAACGGCGGCCACATGATCGACCAGGCCTGGCAGCCGCGTCTCGTCGACGGCATGGTGAGGGCCTACCTCGTCGAAGACCGCGTTGCGGGCTTCGGGCACCAGGCTGTCAATGCGCTCCATCCCGCGAAGGACGGTGGGCCGCCACCTGCCACCAGCCCGCGGCTCTATCACCCGGCCGACCAGCCGCAGTTCCAGGCGCTGCGACAGCATCTGGAGTCCGGATGGATAGACCTGCTGCGCGAGCGCGCCGGCCTGAACCGGGACCAGCTGCCCATGCTGTGGGATTGCGATTTCCTGTTCGGTGAGCAACCGGGCAGCTACGTGCTCTGCGAGATCAACGTCAGCAGCGTGTCGCCGTTTCCACCCTCGGCCGTCGCGCCGCTCGTGAAAGCGGTCAAGGCGCGTCTGGGGCGTTGACTTCAGTGGTCATGCCCGTGATGGGCGTCCGGCACATGCGCATGGCTGTGGCGCTCGGGCTGGTGCTGGTGCCGATGGCTGTGCGCGCCTTCGGGCATCGGATCATGGTGATGGTCGTGATGCCCGTCATCGTGCCGGTGTGCGTGCTCGTGCTGCAGCGCCTCGTGCTCATGCTCATGCGCGTGCGACTCGGCCAGGTGCAGCGCGACACCCAGCAGCATCAGCAGGCCCCCCGCCGCCATGCCCCAGCCGGCTGAACGGTCGCCCAATCCGAAGGCCAGCGCGGCGCCAATGAAGGGTGCAAACGCGAAGACGGAGCCCGTGCGGGCTGCGCCGAACTCGCGCTGGGCCAGCAGGTAGAAGCGCAGGCTCAGGCCATAGCCGGTCGCACCAATGCCCATCAACCCTGCCGCTGCGCCAAGGCTGGGCATCGCCTCGCCCGCGACGAAGGCCAGCACCGCCGTTGCCGCAGCGCCCAGCGCAGCCTTGGCGAGCACGACCTGGCCGGGATCGCGTTCAGCCAGCGCGCGCGACAAGGTGTTGTCCGTGCCCCAGGCGGCCGTTGCCGCGAGCACGGCAAGCAGCCCGACCCATTGGCCACTTGACGCTAGGCCCTGGTCAAGGATGAGCAGCACACCGCCTGCGAGCAGCAGCAGCATCGCCGCCCAGACGCGCCGGTCCATGGTCTCGCCATAGAGGCGCCAGGCCAGCACGGCCGTGAAGAGAGCCTCCAGCGTCAGCATCAGCGACGCGCCGGTGCCGCTGGTGCGCTGCAATCCCCACGCCAGCGCCACCGGGCCGATCACCGCGCCGAAGAGGGCGACGGCCAGCAGGCGTGGCAGGTCCGAGCGGAGCACGCGCGCCTCCTTCTCCGCCTTCTGGCGCAGCAGTGCGCCGACGAGACCAGCGCCGGCATACAGCAACGCCGCGGTCGTGAACGGCCCCAGTCCTTGGCCGAGCTTCTGCACGAGGGGCGTGCTGACGCCGAACAGCGCGGCCGCCAGCAGGGCCAGCAGGCCACCGCGCAGCGCAGGGAAGTTCAGGTGAAGGGGCATGTCCGGTTTCRCTCTCAGGGCTGACCGCCGTGCCGGACCAGGCGCTTGTGAAAGCCCGTGATGGTGACGGTCACCGTGACCGGCTGCTGGTTGCGGTTCTTCCAGAACCAGCCATGCGTGCCTGCGAACGGCGCCACGAAGGTGCCGGCGCCCTGGCGCTGGCCGGCTTCGATGTCGTAGCTGGTGTACTCGTCCTTCGAGCCGGCCCGCTCGCCATGCAGGTCCACGGCCACGTCACCACTGGCGGACCAGTGGAAGACCATGCCCTGGCCGGCGTCGAGCTCCGCCTGGACCTCGGCGCCCTTGCCCGGGGCCAGCGTCACCGTCACGCTCTCCGTGCGCGGCGCCAAGGCGCTCGGTTTGACCGCCGGCGCATCGAAGCTCTGGCCCGCCTGCTTGCCGAACACCGCCTCGGCCCTGGCTGCTAGCGTCCCGTTGTCGCGGGCCGCATCGGCCGCCCAGAGTGGCATGCCAGTGGCGAGCAGGACGCCCAGAGCAATCAGTCGTTTCGTCATGACGGCACGTTACTTGATGGCGTGCGGCGCCGCATGGCCTCGATCAACGTCTAGAAAGCCTCCTGCGCGCCCGCCGAGGGCTCTTCATCCCGCAACAGCCGTATCAAGGGGCGCTCACCCACCAGCCAGAAGATGACCGGCGTCAGCACCGTGTCCAGCAGCGTCGAGCTGACCAGGCCACCGAAGATGACGACGGCCACCGGGTGCAGGATCTCCTTGCCCGGCTCGTCGCCCGCCAGCAGCAACGGCGTCAGCGCGAAAGCAGCGACGAGGGCCGTCATCAGCACCGGCGTCAGCCGCTCCAGCGAGCCGCGCACGATCATGGGCCGGCCGAAGCGCTCGCCCTCGAAGCGGCACAGGTTGATGTAGTGGCTGACCTTGAGGATGCCGTTGCGCGTGGCAATGCCGGCCAGCGTGATGAAGCCCACCATGGTTGCCACCGACAGCGTCACGCCGGCCAGCCACATCGCGATGACGGCGCCGACCAGTGCCAGCGGGATGTTGGCCATGATGATGCCGGCCAGCACCGCCGAGCGGTAGCGCGTGTAGAGCACGAGGAACATCATCGCCAGCGACACCAGCGACAGGCCGACGATGAGCCGCGTGGCCTGCTCCTGGGCCTGGAACTGGCCCTCCAGGCTGACAAAGGCGCCGGTGGGCAGCGCCGTCTTGGCGATGACCTGGCGAATGTCGCCGATGACGCGGCCCATGTCGCGGCCGTCCGTATTGGCGTAGACGACGATGCGCCGGCGGCCGTTCTCGCGGCCGATCTGGTTGGGTCCGTCGGACTCTTCCACGGTGGCGATGCTGGACAGCGGCAACCGCCCGGCCGGTGTGTCGATGAGCGTGCGCGCCAAGTCCTGCGGGCCGCGCTGGTCGTCGGGCAGGCGCAGCACCAGGTCATAGCGGCGCTGGCCGTCGACGATTTGCGCTCCCTGATTCGGATGCGCGCCATCGGTCAGCGCCTGCAGCACGCGCACCGCCTCACCGGGTGAGAGCCCCGCCTGGGCGACCTTGCGCTGGTCCAGCCGCACGGCGATTTGCGGGATCAGCACCTGCTTTTCGACGGTGAGGTCCACCAGACCCGGCACGCTGCTCAGCCCCGCCCGCATCTGCTCGGCCAGGCCGCGCAGCGTGTCGGTGTCGTCGCCATAGATCTTCACGGCGACCTGCGCCCGTACGCCCGACAGCAGATGGTCCAGCCGGTGCGAGATAGGTTGGCCGATGGCGACCTGGGCGGGCAGCGAGGCGAGCTGGGCCCGGATGCTGGCCATCACCGCCTCGCGGTCGACGGGCTTGCCGCCGCGCCGCAGGTCCACGTCGATCTCCGACGAGTGCACGCCCTCGGCATGCTCGTCCAGTTCGGCGCGTCCGGTGCGGCGGCCGACCTGGGTCACCTCGGGCACCTGGCCGATCAGCCTCTCGGCCAGCGCGCCCATGCGGTTGGCCTCGGCCAGCGACGTGCCGGGGTTGAACATCAGCGACAACACCAGGGAGCCCTCGTTGAAGGCCGGCAGGAAGGCGCGCGGAAAGAACGGCACGCTGGCCGCGGCGGCAGCCACGGCGATCACCGCCGAGACGATCAGCAGCTGCGCGCGCGGGAAGGACCAGGTCAGCAGCCGTTCGTCCCAGCGTTTGAGCCGCGCGACCAGCGGGCTGTCGCCATGGTCCAGCCGCTTCATGCGCGGCAGCAGGAAGGCGCTCAGCACCGGCGTGACCGTCATGGACACGAGCATCGAAGCGAGGATGGACACGATGTAGGCAATGCCCAGCGGCGTGAACAGCCGCCCCTCGATGCCCGGCAGCGCGAACAGCGGCACGAAGACGAGCACGACGATCAGCGTCGCGTAGACGATGCCGGTGCGCACCTCGACGCTCGCGGCCCGCACGACCTCCAGCACCGGCTTCGGGTGGGCCAGCGCCCGGTTCTCGCGCAGGCGGCGCTGGATGTTCTCGACGTCAACCACCGCGTCATCCACCAGCTCGCCGATGGCGATCGCCAAGCCGCCGAGCGTCATCACGTTGATGGATTGGTCGAGCAGGCGGAACACGAGTGCCGTCACTGCCAGCGACAGCGGGATCGCGATCAGCGAGATCAGCGTCGTGCGCACCGACAGCAGGAAGGCGAACAGCACGATGGCCACCATGATGGCGCCGTCGCGCAGCGCGCCGGTGACGTTGCTGATCGAGGCCTCGATGAAGTCGGCCTGGCGGAACAGCACCTGGGGCGCGCTCAGGCCCTTGGGCAGGCCGGGCTCGAGCTCGCCCAGGGCCGTCTCGATCTGCTTGGTCAGCTGCACCGTGTCGGCGTCCGGCTGCTTCTGCACGCTGACGATGACGGCCGGTGCGCCCTTGTAGCCGGCGTCGCCGCGCTTGAAGCCGGCGGCGAAGCGCGCGTTGGCTACCTGCTCCAGCAGGATGGCGCGGCCGTCCTTCCAGGCGACGGCGATGCCCTGCAGGTCCTCGATGCGGTGCGTGCGGCCAAGGTGGCGGATCAGGTATTCGCGGCTGTTCAGATCGATGAAGCCACCGCCCGCGTTGCTCGCAAAGCCGCGCAGCGCCTGCTCCACCTGCGTCAGCGACACGCCGAGCTGGGCCATGCGCACCGTGTCGGGCTCCACGCGCAGCGTGCGCACCTCGCCGCCGATGGGGATGACCTGGGCCACGCCATGGATGGCGAGCAGCCGAGGCCGCAACACGAAGTCCGCGTACTCGCGTGCCTGCATCGGCGTCGCCTGTCCGGCGCCCAGCGGCAACGCGATCAGCATGACCTCGCCCATGATGGACGAGACGGGGCCCATGACCGGCGCGATGTCGCCCGGCAGCCGGCCGCGCAGTTGCGCCAGCCGCTCGGACACCTGTTGGCGGTTGCGGTAGACGTCGGTGCCCCAGTCGAACTCGGCGTAGACGATGGAAAGGCTGACACCCGAGGTGGAGCGCACCCGCGTGATGCCCGGCATGCCGTTCAGCGCCGTCTCGATGGGGAAGCTGACGAGCTGCTCGACCTCCTCGGGCGCCATGCCGCCGGCCTCGGTCAGCACGGTGACCTGGGGCTTGTTCAGGTCGGGGAAGACATCGACCGGCGTGCGCCAGGCGGTGAGGCCGCCATAGGCCATCAGCAGTGCAGCAATGGCCAGAACGAAGAGCCGGTTGCGCAGGCTGGTGTGGACAATCCAGTTGAACATGGCCGTCCCTTCAGCGGATCTGCGCGATGAGCGCCGCGCCAACGACGACGACGCGGTTGTCCGCCGCCAGGCCGCGCGTCACGAGCACGGTCTTCGCGTCCAGCGGCCTAGCCTGCACCGGCTGCGGCATGTAGCGCTCGCCGCCGGTCTTGATCCACACGACGGCCTCGTTGACGGGGCTGCGCACGACGGCCTCGGCCGGCAGCACGATGCCCTTGGCCTTGTCCTTCAGCGCGACGATGACCGTGACCGTCTGGCCCACGGCCAATGGCATGGCCTTGTCGGCCTGTGCGCGAAAGCTCAGCGGCAAGCTGCCGTCGCGCAGTGCACGGGGCACGCCGGCGAGCTGCAGCTTCACGCCGCTGACGTCCGCCAGCTCGGCGTTGGCAATGCGCTGGCCCAAAGTCACGTCAGCCGTCTGCGCTTCGACCATCAGCCGCGCCGGGTCAACGATGTCGACGAGCACGTCACGCGCGTCGATGACCTGGCCGGCCATCAGCTCGGTGCGGGCGATGACGCCCGACACCGGCGCGCGCAGCGGCTCGCGCTGATCCAGGCTGGCGGCGATGCTGCGCTCGCGCGCGGCCAGGGACTTGGCCTCCAGGCGCGCGGCCTCGATCTCCTTGCGCGGCACCGTGCCCTCCAGTCCTTCAAGCCTCTTCAGACGCTGCTCGGCGAGCTGGCGGCCGGCGCGCAACTCGGCACGCTGGGCCTCCTGGTTGGCCTGAGCGAAAGGCTCGGCGTGGTGGTGCAGCCAGGCGAGGACTTCCCCCTTTTGCACGGCCTGGCCGGGCACAGGAAGTCCCTTGGGGCCGGGTTCGATACGGCCGCCATGGCTGGCCTGCACACGGCCACTGGCGTTCGGGTCCTGAACCACACGGCCGGGCAGCTCCAGCGTCGCAGCGGCTTCGGTCTCGGGTGCGATCTGCGTGCGCAGCCCCAAGCGGCGCTGGGCCAGCTTGGGGACGTTGACACTGCCGTCGGGCAGGCGCACAAGGCCCGAGACACTGGTGGGCCCGGCCTGGTCGAGGTGTTCGCCATTCGGCCCATGGGCACCGGGCCCGGCGAGCCCGGCTGTCGTGGCCAGCAGCAGTCCAACGGTCAGCAGCGGGCGCTTCATGCCTGGCCTCCGTTCCCGGTCTTGGTGCCCTGGCGGCGGCGCCATGCGGCCACGGCGATCAGCATCGCCGCGATGACGCCCATCCCCGTCCACAGCTTGCGCGAGCCACTGGGGTGGTCGTGCCCGTGGTCATCGCCGGGCTCGTGCGCGTGCGGCGTCTGCGCCGCGGCCTGGGCCTGCTCGGCCGTGACCTTGAGGGTCGCGTCCAGCAGGTCCGATTCGTTGCCGTGGATGACGGTGATGACGATGGCGTGGTCACCGGGCTTGCCGAGCAGCTTCAGCATCGCCTCGTCGGCCACGGCGTAGTCGCCGATGGCGTCGTGAAAGGGAGCCTTGACCTTGAGGCCGCCGGACTCGATTTCGACCTGCGCCTTGAGCACCGGCTCGTTGGTCGCGAAGCGGTCGATCAGCATCGAGAACTCGCCGCCGGCGAGCGTGGCGACCAGCTCGAACTGCTCGCTCCTGGCTTCGATGCGTGGGCGGCTGCCGGCAGGCGCGGTGGTAGCGGCCGGGCTGTCGAGATGTTCGCCGTTGGGTCCGTGGGCGCCGGGGTCGGCCGCAGCGCCCAGGCTCACGGCCAGCGCAGCGGCGCCGAGGGCGCGCAGCAGGGAAAGGGAGGTCATGGAAGCAATCCTTGGGCTTGTTGGAGTCGCGCCTGGGCCAGGCGCAGATGGGCTTGCTGGCGTTCGCTGGCGGCCTCGGTCTGGGCGGCGGCGCTCAGCGCCCGCAGCAGTTCGGGCAGCGGCGCTTCGCCCGCCTTGAAGGCCTTGTCGATGTGACCCGCCCGCTCGCGCAGCAGCATGGCGCGCTGCGTTTCGAGGCGGGCCTGCACTTCAGCACCCTGCAGCTGGTTGCGCGCCAGCTCCAGCTCGGCCGCGAGGCGGTCGCGGCTGCGCTGCTGCTGGGTCAGGGCCATGTCGACCTCGGACAGCGCGGTGGCGATGCGCGGCTGAGCGTGCGTCTCGGTGCCAAATGCAGCAAAAGGCAGGCGCAGTGCAACGCCGATGCTGTTCAGCGCCGGGTTGCCCTGGCCAGGGCGTTCCTGGCGCAGGTTGACGCCCAGCTCGGGGCCGTCGCCGCGCTGGGCCTGTGCCAGGGCGAGCTGGCGCTGGGCACGGTCGACGGCGCGCGCGGCGAGCTGCAGTTCGGGGTGAGCCTCATCGAGGTCGAAGGTCGCCCCTGCAGGCGGGGGCTCGAACCGCGCGGCAACGGCGAGGCCCGTCAGCAGTTGCCATTGCGTCTGCTGGGCGTGCAGCTTCAGTGCAGCCTCGGCTTCCAGAGCCTGGCTGGACAGCCACTCGGCCCGGGCCGCCATCGCGTCGGCAGGCGCGAGGTCGCCGGCCTTGACGCGGCGGTCGACGTCTTCGGCCAGGCGACCGAGCAACTGGCCTTGCAGCGCGRCCAGGCGCTGCTCCGCCTCCAGGCCGCTCAGCTGGCCAAGGGCTTCGCGCACCTGGCCGGCCACGTGCAGGCGGGCGGCCCGCTCGGCGGCGGCACTCCAGTCGAGGCCGGCTTGGGCGGCCTGGCCGGCGGTTGCGCGGGCGCCGATGCGCCACAGCGGCAGGGCGATGCCGACCTCGGTTTCGCGCTGGCCGCTGGCGCCATTGCCGCGGCCTTCACGCTGGGACAGCTGCAGCGCTGGCGGCGCGGCGAGCCAGCTGGCGGCGACGGCCTGCTCGGCGCGAGCCTGGCGCTGCTGGCCTTGCGACTGCGTCACCTCGGCGGAGCGCTGCCAGGCGGCGTCAATCGCCTGGGCCAGGCTGGGGCGGCTGGCCGCGAGCGCTGCGGAATTCGATAGGGGTTGGGCGGCACAGGCGAGCGCGCTGGCAGCAAGGGCGCTGCCGGCGAGCCATGGCGCCAACCATGGAGGGATTTTCACGAGGGTCCTGATGCGAAAGCGGCGGCGACCCGCATGGGGCCAGCCCAGGGCTGGTCATGCGCAAGAGGTCACCGCCAGAGCGACAGACGGCCGCGCGTCAGCACGCGCGGGTCGCGGGCGGGATCAGGACTGGGCTTTGGGTGGCCGCTCGGGGCCGGCAAGGCAGGGCGGTGGAGGGGGCGTCGCCGCGGTCTGCACCGGCATCGCCGGCGGCAGTTGTGGCAAGTGCAGGTCAACACGGGTCATCAGGACCGGTGAATGCAAACCGCAGTCGCTGGCCAGATGATGGGCCGAGGCGAGCGACTGGTCCTCGTGGACGCCGCTGGCGTCGCCGTGATCATCGTGATGATGCCCCTGGCCCTCGAGGTGCATCAACGCATGCTGCTGCTCTTCCTGGCCCGCCATCCCCACGGCAACGCCTGCATGGGCCAGCGCTTGCCAGCACATGCACAGCATCAGCAGGAAGGTCGTCAGGCCGTGGCGCATGGTCGTCAGTCTAGCGGAGCGACCATTTGAGGCGCATGGCGCGGCCGCCTACTGGGGCCAGTTAACCAATCATTGCGATTCGGGCACTGGCACGAGCGCAGTCCGCCGGCGCCGCACGCCGAGAACCACGCCCAGCCCCAACATCGTGAGCGCCCAGGTCGCCGACTCAGGCACGGCGCTAGGAATGCCTTCGAAGTGGTAGAGCGCGGCCAGCGCCGGGTCGTCGATCGTGAACGAAGGGTCAACGAAGGCCTTCGACCAGCCTGCCGGCCCGCCGGGGCCGCCCGAGCCGGAATCGGCACGGAGGTAGACATCAAAGACGGCATTGACCTTGAAGTTGGTGACCTGATCGAACGAGAAGCTGTTGCCACTCACTCCGTTGAGGTTGATGCCGGCGAGCAAAATCGCGCCAGCGCCGCCGCTGTCGTAGTTCACGGAGAAGGAGGCCGATGCCTGCGTACTTCCTTCGCCGTCGACCAAGCCGTGGGCGAGGACGTGCACCGGCACTACCGTTGCCGCGGCCGGGCCGCTCAGCATGACCTGGTAATGAATCGTCGTGGTCGCTCCAGCACCACCGCCGACGGTGAATCCGAGGACAGGCGAGTACGCAGCCACGGAGAGGGAATAGGCATAAGCCGAGCCCCCCTGGGCTGAATCGGTGATCGAGGTGGCGACGTTGCCATCCACGTTCACCCCGTAGCTTGCAGGCGCAAAGGTCGTCCCGTGGTCGATGTCATTCAGGCGATTGAGCGGATTGAAATTGTCAGCGGCCGCGTGACCCACATAGGTGACGACGCCGAGCGCATGCGCCGCGCCAAACGGCAAAACCGCACAAGCGCAAAGAAGCGCGCTGAGCAACGTTCGTGAGCGAGTCATGATGTTCCTTGGCTGACGGAGACGAAAAACCTGACAACGGAATCAGGTGAACGGTCCGCCGGCAAGGAGAACATGTTTCCGGTCCGGTGGGACGCCCCGGGCAGCTGCCAATCTAGGGGGCGTGCCGGGCAACGGGCAACGCGTCGTCGGTCAGCCTGGAACATTCATTTCGGAGCGACGCGCCAGATCTCGCCGGTCACATCGTCATCCACGAGCAGTGAGCCGTCCTTCTGCACGGCGACCGAGCTGGGCCGGCCCCAGACTTCGGTGTCGCTGGCGACGAAACCCGTCACGAAGTCCTGGTAGCGGCCCGTCGGCACGCCATCCTTCATGAACACCCGGACCACTTTCGAACCCGTGCGCGTCTGCCGGTTCCAGGAGCCGTGAAAGGCGACGAACAGGTCGCCGTCGTAGGCCTTCGCAAACGCCGCAGGAGCGGCCGGCGGCGCCTCATACATGACCATGCCGAGTGGTGCTGCGTGCGCCGTCAGCAGCAGATCGGGCGCTGTCACCTTGTCGCGAAGGTCGGGTCGATGGCCGGCGAGACGGGGGTCTTCATGGGCGCCGATGTAGAACCAGGGCCAGCCATAGAAGGCGCCTTCCTTCACCCGGGTCAGGTAGTCCGGCGGCAGGTTGTCGCCCAGCAGATCGCGCTCGTTGACGCTGCACAGCAGGTTCCCGGTGCGTGGGTAGAGGTACATGCCGACGCAGTTGCGCAGCCCCGCGGCATAGGTGCGCCGGTTCTTGCCATCGGCATCGAACGCCAGCACCACGGCGCGGCCTTCCTCCTCACCCCAGGCTGCACCCAGGCCGTGCTTGGCTTCCCAGCCGGCAAGCGGCTCGGGCGGCGTCTTGCCGATGCCCTCGGCGACGTTCGTCGCCGAGCCGATGGACAGGAACATCGTGCGTCCGTCGGCAGAGAACACCAGCGTCCGGGACGAGTGCGCGCCGACGGCCTGGGACAGCTTGGGAACGACCACTTCGGGTTCGCCGCCGGCCACAAGGTCGCCGTTGCGGTACGGATATCGAACGATGGAATTGACGAAGGCCACGTAGAGGTACTGCGGGTCGGAGCCTGTCGGCCAGAAGGCCAGGCCGAAGGGGCGGTCCATGCCCGACGCAAAGGTGCTCACCACATCGGCGGTCTCGCCCGTGGACGACCGGAACACCTTGACCAGCCGTTTCGTCGTGGACGAGATGAAGATGTCCCCGTTGGGTGCCTTGACCATGACGCGGCCGCGATCAGGGTCCCTGGCCCACAAGCTGACCTTGAAGCCCTCGGGAACCAACGGCAACGTGCCTTCCGGGCGTGGCACCGTGCGGGGCCCGTTGCTTGCGCTTTCGGTGGCGAAGGGCGTGGGCAGGTCGGACACCTTCCATTCGTGGATCCGCCCCGGTCGATCAGCACTCCAGCTGCCCACGTCTGCACCAGGGACCGCCGGCTTGCTGGCCGCAGTGCTCGCCGCCGGCTGGGCCGCAGAGGCCGAAAGCTTGTCGAGATAGGCCAACAGCGCCCGGCGTTGTGCCTTGTCCGCCATGCTGATCGGCATGGTGGTGCCGGGTGCATAGGCCGAGGGGTCGGCGATGAACCTGTCCAGCTCCGCCTTCGTCCAGACCTTGCCCTTTGCACCCAGCGCGGACAGTGCCGCCGAGTAGCCGAAGCCCTGCGCTTCACCCACCCTGCGCCCGACGATGCCATGCAGGCCGGGGCCCATCAGCGCGCGCCTGTCCGGTGTCACGGTGTGGCACATGGCGCAGTTGCTGTCGAACAGTCGTTGGCCCAGGGCGATGTCTTGCGCCTGAGATGATGCCGTGGCCGCCAGGGCGAGCAGGCCGCAAGCCGCGGCCCGCATGACGTGAAGGGGGTTCAATGGGTCTCCTGTGATCGTTGTGCAACCGGGCAGCGCCATGCGGCCGTCAGAACCGCAGCAGCAACCGGCCGCCGTAGCGTCCCGTCGCCAGGGCCGGCTCACCCGCCGGCCCGGTCAGGTCTGCGGCCTGGCCCTTGGCGCCCATGGCGGGGATGGCGTGCAGGAAGCCGATGTCGCTGGCTGGGAAATCCACGCTGGTGGTCGGGAAGTCTGCCAGCCTCGCGCCCAGTTGCAGATAGCCTGCCCCGTCGTTGACGATGGTGAGGTCCCCAGCGGGTGAGCTCAGCCGCAGCCAGCGCGGGTCCGCGAAATAGCCGGCGGGCGATGCGATGTCGTACACACCCAGCACGGGCCCGCGCAGGCGGTTCTGCCAGACGGGGCTCGGCCCGCGCACGAGCGCGCGGGGCTTGCTGGCCTCAACGGGCGGCCGATCAAAGCCGACACCGTGGTACAGCGTGGGGCCTTGGAGCTGGTAGCCGTAGTCCAGCGCAAGCACGCCGCCGTCGTCGTCCTCGCCGAGCGTCCAGCGCACGCGGTCCAGCCCGCCGGCGCCAGGCGCTTCCAGCCAGGCGCCTTGCGGCCCGGTGCCTGCGGTCACGGCGACCTGAGCCGCTGGTACGGCGAAGCGGTCTGCTTCGAAGGCCAGCCGCAGAGACACCACCGAGGGCGTGCGCCGCACACCCGCCAGGCGGGTCACGCGCAGTGCCTTCACGGCCTGGGGCGGGAAGATGTAGGACTGCCCGTCGCGCGCCACCCGTGCGCCGTCAAAGACGGTCTTCCAACGCTGGCCATCGGCGGACAGATCCAGCCTGAAGCTCGCCCAGCCAYCGGTCTCGGTGATGCCGAGGTCGATGGTTGCAACATTGGCCATCGTCGGCGTGGGGAACTCGTAGACGCCGTCGGCCGCGGCGGCCGGTTCCATCCATGCTGGCTCGGCGGCCTGCCTGGGCCGGGCGACCACCAGGCGCGGCCCGTTGGACAAGGGTTGCGCCTTGCCGCCCCTTGCGAGTTCGAGCAGCAGGCCGGTACGGGCATCAAAGCGCGCGGACATGGCGCCGGCTTGCAGCCGGATGCTGTCGCCGTCTCTTACCACCGCGGGCGCGCCGGCATGCTGGCGTGCGAGGCGGGAGGGCCGGTCGGGCGCTGCCCAGACCCAGGTCCACAGATGCTCGTCGCCGCGGGTTGCCGTCAGGCGCAGCGCATCCGCCTCGCGCCAGGCCGCGGGCAGCGGCAGCTTCAATTCACCCGCGGCATGCGGGGCCGCGGCAGGCCCGGTGAGGTCGCCCTGCGCCAGCACGCGGGCGTCCGGGCTGCGGTCCTGCGGTTGGGCGAACCGAATCCATTCCCACTGGAAGCGCACCGCCGCCAGCGTCGTGAAATCGAACGCGTTGCGCAGTTTCAGCACGCCGTTGAATTGGCCGTCCAGCACTGGCGGCGCGATCTGCACCGGCGACCAGATCTCCTTGACCGTGTAGTAGCTGGGCTCCTTTTCGTGCCGGGGGCCGACGATGCCGTCCGGCGCGTAGGTGCCGAACACGTCGATGCGCCCGCCCTGGTCGGTGCGCACGAGGCCTTCATCCGCCAGGTTCCAAAGGAAGCCGCCCGCGCCGCGCGGCGAGGCGCTCATGGCCCGCCAGTAGTCGTCCAGGCCGGCACCCAGGCCGCCGTCGAACAAGCCGTGCAGGAACTCGGTGGGCATCACCAGCAGCGGGCCGGCCAGCCGGCGCTGCAGGTCCGGGTAGCGCGGGTAGTGCTTGGTGTCGATGCCGCCAAAAGCCTCCCACGGGTGGAGCAACGGCCGCGCCTGCGGGTCGTAGAGGGCGAAGTCGCCGTCCAGCTCGCGGTTCCAGCCGCCTTCGTTGCCGTTGGACCAGAACAGGATGCTGGGGTGGTTGACGTCGCGCTCCACCAGCTCGCGCACGAGCTTGCGGCCCACCTCGGTGTCATGGGCCTTCTGCCAGCCGCTCAGCTCGTTGATGACGTAAAGCCCCAACTCGTCGGCGGCCTCCAGGAAGGCCTTCTCGGGCGCGTAGTGGGCCACGCGCATGGCGTTCATGTTCATGGACCGGATGAGGTGCGCGTCCTCATAGGCCTGGGAGCGTGACACGGCGCGGCCCGTCTCCGGGCGGAAGCTGTGGCGGTTCACGCCCTTGAGCATGATGCGCTGGCCGTTGAGGTACAGGCCCCGGCCCTCGCGCACCTCGAAGGTCCGAAAGCCGAAGCGCTCGCTGACCTGGTGGACGGCCTTGTCGCCTTCGAACAGCGTGAGCTGCAGGAAGTACAGGTGCGGCGTTTCGGCGGACCAGAGCAGCGGCTGGTCGATCCGCCCCTGGACGCGCACGCGCCCGGCGCCGCCGGTGGGAATCGCGGTGGAGAAGGGTTGGCCCACGGCCGTGCCGTCGCGGGTGGTGACCTGGGCCGCCAGCCGGGTCACCGTGCGCGGCGCCCGCAGCGTCACGTCGGCCGTGAGCTCGCCGCTGGCCTGGGCGTTGATGGCCACGTGCGCGATGGACTGCAGCGGCGACGCCTCCAGCCACACCGGCCGGTAGATGCCACCGAACACCCAGTAGTCGCCGTGGCGTTCGGCGATGTCGGTGGCCGTGGCGGCCGAGGCCTCGCTGACTTGCACCTCGATCTCGTTGCCCTCGCCCGGCTTGAGCCAGCGGGTGATGTCGTGGCTGAAGCGGTTGAACCCGCCCTGGTGGACGGGCCCGGCGACGTTGCCGTTGACCTTGACGAGGGTGTCCGTCATCACCGCATCGAAGACCACCCGCACCGTGCGGCCCTGCCACTCGGCCGGTACCGTGAAGCGGCGCCGGTAGGTCGCCTTGTCCGCCGCCCGCGGGCCCTTGTCGTAGCCGTACTGGTAGTGGCCGAAGCCTTGCTGTTGCCAGTTGGACGGCACCTTGATGCGTGCCTGCTCGCCCGCGCGCTGCCCGCCGTCGATGAYGAAGTCCCAGTCCAGCGCGTCATCCGGGCCGGTGCCCGACAGCATCAGCGTCTCGGTGCGCGGCGCGTCCGCGGCCAGCGCCAGCGGCGCCAGTAGGCCGCAGACGAGCAGGCCGGCCAGCCACTTCAGTGCTGCAAGCATGACGTTCACCGGGTGTACTTGCGCCTACTCGATGACGAGCAGCGTCACACCCTGCCGTGGCAGCGTGAAGCTCAGCGTCGCACTGCCATTGGCCACCGCCAACGCCGGCAGCGCGGCCGGCGCCATCACCGAGGCGGCTTCCAGCTGGGCGTACTGCTTCGCGTCCGGCGCCTGAGGCGCGCCCATCGCCTGCCAGGCCGTGAATGCGTTCGCGTGGGCCTTGTCGACGCGCCACTGCGTCACCGTGCGCGTGGCCTGCCCGCCCAGGCCCGCCAGCTTCAAGCTGACCGCCGCATCCGGGCCGCTGGCATCGTCGTCGTCGTGATAGTGCCAGGTCATCACCGCAAGCTTGCCGTCGGGTGTGCGGGTGGCCAGCACGCCCACATCCGGGCGGCCACGGACCCCGTTCGCCAGGATGTCCTCCAGTGCCACTTCGGCGTCGCTGGTGGCGCGCAACTGCGTCGGCCCCAGCTTGGCGAACATGCGGAAGATGTTGAGGACCGGCAGGTCGACACCGTTCGTCGCCAGTTGGCGATAGCCCGCAAACCAGGGCTGGTCTTCAAACGTGAAGGCCCAGGTCAGCGCGCCTTCCAGGTTCACCTGGTGCCGGTCGGCGAGTTGCCAGATCCGCTTGTAGCTGGCCGCCGTGTAGCTGGAATACATGGTGCCGTTGCGGTAGGCGTTCTGCGGGCCGGGGCAGGCGGCGCAGCCTTCCGGGTCGTTCTCGCCGATGACGATGGGCTTGTCCTTCAGCTCGGGCACCGCGGCGATCTTCTTGAAGCCGTCGGCGACACCGTTCAGTTGCGAGGCCATGCCCATGCGCACCCGCCCATCGACAAAGCGCGGGCTACCTTTGGCGTGGAAGGAGAGGAAGTCGGTCGGCGTGCCGACCTTGCCCGTCGCGTGGTTGGTGCCGCTGACGACGTGCTTGAGGAAGGCGTCCATGAACGCGCCGCCCGACCCGGCCACGTCGGGCCCGCCCACGCGGGCTTGGGGCAGGGCGCGGCGCACGGCGTCAATGGCGTGGTCATGCAGCTTGTTGAACTCCTCCTGGTTGCCGCTCCAATACACCGGCAAGTTGGGTTCGTTCCACACTTCGAAGTACCAGCGCTGCACCTCCTCGTGGCCATAGCGCTCCACGCAGTGCTTCGTCCACTGGAAGACCAGCTCGGCCCACTTGGCGTAGTCCTTGGGCGGCGCGTTCCAGGCGCCGGCGATCAAGTCATAGCCAAAGCCCGGGCGCCAGCTGTGCTGATACGGCGTGCCCAGCTTGGCGCTKGACAGCGCCTGCGGCATGAAGCCGATCTGCAGGTAGGGCCGCACGCCGCGTTCGAGGTAGCTGTCGATGATGCGATCGGCAACGGTCCAGTCGTAGACGGGGCGGCCGTCCTTGTCCTCGGTGTAGGCATTGGTGCTGCCCCACTTGAACGCGCCCGTGCCGTCGCCGGTGTTCAGCAGGTTATGGGTGCGGAAGTAGACGCTGCCGGGCCGCAGCTCGCCCAGCCGCTTCATCAGCTTGCGGCCGTCCTTCATGGTCGCGTAGTTGGGCTCGTCGGCGCCGAAGAAGCGCCAGATGGGCTTGAGCTCGCCAGCTGTGCGGCCGGCGTCCACCTCGATATGGACCGGGAAGGGTTCGGCGGTTTGAGCCTGCGTGGCAGCGGCGATCAAGCCGGCCATGACGATGGCGACGGGCCGGGGCAGTGGCTGGAGCTTCATGGCATGAATGGCGTGAAACGAGAGGTCGAAGGGCTCGGACCGCGATCATGACGACATCCACTGCGTGTGCCGCTCGCAATTCCTGGCCGAGTGTAGGAAGGGCCTTCGCTGCGCCGCAAGCGCCCAGCTATTCACTCAAGAACGTGAGCGCGTGCCGTCGGTGGTGCCAGCCCCCTTGGCCCTGGCCCGCGATGGGCTCTGCCTTTCCCTGGCCGCAGGCAGCGTCGCGTTGTACTTGAGGGACAGCTCGATCCAGTAGTCCAGTGCCGCCTTCGTTTGCGCGGTCGTCGAGGCGACGAACACATAGCCTGGGTAGGGGCGCCCCTTCATGACCACCGTCTCGACACCGTCACGTTGGAGCGCCATCTCGTGCAGCGCCGGGTCGATGCGGCACATCAGCCGTTCGGGCCTCGCCGTCACGCACAGGTGGCTGCGCACCATGAAGCCGACGCTGCCGAACATGCGCTTTTCACGCACGTCGGCGACACCGGCCAGTGCGTGGTGAACGCGGTCTACCAGGTTGTCGCTGATCGGGGACGTGTTCACGGAGATTCCTGATGTCGCCTTGACGGCGCCAGTATCTGCCAGGGGTGGCACCGGGAGCGTCAATTGCCGCGCACCACCAACGTCCTCCCGGGAGCTTCAGCTGCCTGCTCGTGAGACTGCCTTCATCCTCCATGTCGATGACAACCTGGATAACCTTGCTTCGACGAAGCTGATCCTGGATCGTCCCGGCATCGAGGTGGTATCCGCCGAGTCCGCCGCGGTGGCGGTGGAACGGCTGACGCAGCACGACTTTGCGCTGGCGCTGGTCGACGTCACCATGCCCGACGTCAATGGCTTCCAGCTTGCCGAGTCCATGCGCGATGAGGCGCGTTCCCGCGAAGTTCCCATCATTTTTCTGACGGGCGACGGCGGCGACGCAGCGCGGACTTTTCGTGGCTACGAGGCCGGTGCCGTCGACTTCCTGGTCAAGCCGGTGCACCCTCAGGTGCTGGAAAGCAAGGTCGGTGCGTTTGTCGCCCTCTATCTGCAGCGCAAGTCGCTGCGTGATCAGAAGGACGACTGCGAGCGCCTGTTGAGAGCCAACCAGCGGATGGCTTCGGAGCTGGAGCGTGCGCACGAGCTGGCGGTCCAGGCAGCTTTTACCGACGATTTGACCGGCACGCCGAACCGCCGGCACATCCTGAAACTCGCGCTGAGCGCCCTGAACGACCCGCGCAGGCATTCCCAGCCGGCGAGCCTTGCGCTGCTGGACCTGGACCACTTCAAGAGAGTCAACGACACACGTGGCCACGCCGTCGGGGACGCCGTGCTGCGCCACTTCTGCGATCACACCCAGGCCCATCTGCGATCTGGCCAGGCCATGGGCCGCATCGGCGGCGAGGAATTCCTCCTGCTGCTCCCGGGCACCGAGATGGCGGAGGCCTGCACCGCGCTCGAGCGGGTGCGCCACACGCTGGAGCCGCATGCCGGTATTGCCTACACCTTCTCGGCTGGCGTCGCGCAGGCCCGCCCGGACGAGGCGCTGGATGCCGTGCTGGAGCGTGCCGACCGGGCGCTCTACGTTTCCAAGGAGCGCGGCCGGGACTGCACGTCCAGCGAATTGATGGATCTCTGAGCGCCATGAACGTGGATTACGCCGAGCGGCGCAAGCGCATGGTGGCCACACAGCTGGCCGCCCGCGGCATCCGCGCCGACGCGGTGTTGCGGGCGATGCGCACCGTGCCGCGCGAGTTTTTCGTCGAAGCGGGCTTCGAGGACGTCGCCTACCAGGACGCAGCCATGCCCATCGCCCAGGGCCAGACCATCTCCCAGCCTTTCATCGTCGCGCTGATGATCGAGGCCGCCGAAGTGAAGGCGGGCGACGCGGTACTGGAGATCGGCGCGGGCTCGGGCTATGCGGTTGCCGTGCTGAGCCGCATCGCCGCGCACGTGTCGGCAATCGAGCGCAGCGAAGTGCTCGCCCGTCGTGCGCATGAGCGCCTGGCGGCGCTCGGCTACGACAACGTGGAGATCATCACCGGCGACGGCAGCGGCGGCTGGCCCGGCGGTGAGAGCTTCGATGCCATCCTTGTCGCCGCATCGGGCCCGACACTTACCGCCTTCGGCCCCTGAGCCGGTCTTCCGGAGCGGCGCATGCGTCCCAAGCTCGATCAGCTGCGTCTGGCCGCCGCCGAGTGGCCGGCCAAGTAGGGCACGGTGACGACGCGGCCGCCCCAGCCGCGCACCAACGGTGTCTCAGGCAGTTGTTCCGCCGCGTGGTCGCTGCCCTTCACGTACACGTCGGGCCGCACCGCCTGCAGCAGCGCCGCTGGCGTGGCCTCTTCGAACCACGTCACCCAGTTCACGCAGGACAGGGCCGCGATGACGTGGGCGCGCTCGTGCAGCGTGCAGCAGGGACGCTCACCCGGCTTGCCCAGGTCGTGGGCGGAGGCGTCGCTGTTCAGCGCAACCACCAGCACATTGCCCTGGCGGCGTGCCGCCTCCAGGCAGCTGACGTGGCCGACATGCAGCAGGTCGAACACGCCGTTGGTGAACACCAGCGGCCGCTCCAGCCATGCCAGCCGCTCGATCAGCTGCTCGGGTGCCAGGCATTTGAAGGCGCCATTCCAGTTGCTCTGCACCTTGCATCTCCTGCCGGTTGAAGCCCCCGGTCATGTTCCAGGCGAGGCGCTGCGCGTTAGCGCAGACGAGGTCCCGTGCGCCAGCGCATTGGCCGGCCTCGACGCCGTCGATGGAGACGCCGAATTCCACCTGCAGTCTGTGCAGCAGAACTTGCCGCAGCTGCGCAAACTGCGCTCGCGTGAACGGGCCGCTCCGTTGGGGGGCGATGACGAGGGCCGCGCCCGCGCGCTGCCGCCGCGCCAGTCGACCATGGCGAGCTGGACGGCGATGGCAGGCGCCGGTGCCGTCAACGCCGCCTTCGCAGCGTCGGCGGTGAGGAAGCGGCTGGCGGTTGGTGCTGGGCTCAAGGGGCTTTTGCGCAGGGTGCGGAAGGCCCAACGATTGGCAAATGCCGCTCCCACCGGCCGCGAGGGCCGATGCTGCCCGAGCGGCTGCACCTGATGCCGCAGGCGGGCCACCATGGCGGCCAGACCGTCGGCAACCTGCTCAAGCCGCTTGCCGTGCCCTTGCTCTGTTCTGCGGCCAGTCGACGGGTGTGAGCCGGTCACCGGCAAGCAGGAGCTGCGGCACTTGCTGGAACAGCCAGCGACCCGCCTGGCAGCGAAACGACCACGTCAGGTCGAATCGCTCGGACGGCCAGTTCTCCGGCACTTCATCGACTGTCGTGATCGCCTTGGCAAGTTTGGGGAGATCGTCGTGCCGCCAGCAAACCAGCACCGGCGCATCCAGCGACCGCAAGTGCCACGCAAGCTTGTCCACCGGATCGTGATCCGACCAGCGTTCATCGACGGCAACCCCGAGGCGGTCGGCCAGGCCTTCCACGGTGTCATAGGGGCGGGTCGACGGATGCATTGCCGTTGGCCGGGCCGCAAGGATGTGCTGCGGGCGCTCCAGCACCTGCGGATGCAGGCGTTCAGCCAGTGCCGAGAAGTACGGAACCAGCGCGCCAGCGCGGCGCCAGCCTTGAACGCTGAGCGAGTTGGGATCGTCGCGACCGGATTCATCCACGCCGCCGTCTTCGCCGTGTGGCTTCTCGGCGTGGCGAATCAGCATGATGCATTTCGACATGGCTGAACTTCAACTGCTGCATCGCAGCATGCGCCAAGCCAGCGGTGGCATGTGTAGGACGGAATGCCGCATGGTTGGCAAGCCTGCAAGGCGGTTCAACGAGGCAGGAGGCACCGCGCGTGGGTACGTGATTTGCCGTCGAAGCAGGGCGGCGCCATCGACCGCTACACAGCTACGGAGACCACCATGAACACTGACAACACCACCGGCCCCACCATCGCTGCCTCGAAGGTTGAAGGCACCGAGGTCTACAACCTGCAGGGCGACAAGCTCGGCTCCATCGACGACCTGGTCATCGACAAGGCCTCCGGGCAGGTGCGCTACGCCGCCCTGGAGTTCGGCGGCTTCCTGGGCATGGGCACCGATCTCTATCCCATGCCCTGGTCCAAGCTGAAGTACGACACCGCCAAGGACGGCTATGTGGTGAACCTCGACAAGTCGCAGCTGGAAGGCGCGCCGCGCTATGCCCGCTACAGCGAGCCGGCATACACGCGCGACTACGGTCGCAAGGTCTACGACTACTACGGCGAGACCTGGGTGTGATCTCGACCGGGTGATGTTCGTACCGCCCTTGCCGAAGACAAGCTCTGAATTCACCGGCTCCGGTGCCCGCCGGAGTCTTTCCAAACCATCAGCCAGCAGGAACTCCCATGCCCACCAGCGCAACGAAGACCTCAGCCAAATCCACCAAGAGCACGGCCAGAAAACCCGCCAGCCAAGCGACACGCGATTCGACACCGGACGCGATCGATCTGCTGACCGCCGATCACCGGGAGGTGAAGTCCCTGTTCCGGGCCTATGACAAGCTTGTCAAGGCCGATGGCGATGCCGGCGAGAAACAAGCCATCGCGCTGCAGATCTGCGTCATGCTGACCGCGCACGCCACGGCTGAGGAAGAGCTCTTCTATCCGGCCGCGCGGGACGTGCTGGGCGACGACGCCGACCTGATCGACGAAGCCGACATCGAGCACGCTAGCGCCAAGGAACTCATCGCGCAGATCGAAGCCGGCTCGCCCGATGACGATCACTACGACGCCAAGGTGAAGGTGCTTGGCGAGTACATCGACCATCACGTCAAGGAAGAGGAAGGCGAGATGTTCCCCAAGATCCGCAAGTCCGACCTCGACCTGGATACCTTGGGTGAAGCCATCGCCGGGCGCAAGGCGGAGTTGATGGGGCAGGACGCTGAGCCGCACTGACGGCGTCGTTCAATCCAAGGAGAAGCCATGAGTGAGGCCATCGCCGACGTTTACCGGGGTGTGCGGTTCACGGTGGAGGCGGTGCCCCGCAGCGGCGGCTTCGAAGGACGCTTCGCGATCCTTGACGTGGCCGCCGCTGGCCAGGTTGGCACGGATGACAGCTACCGCCCCACAACCGACAACCTGTGGGCCACGGAGCAGGAAGCATTGACCTATGCCACCGAGGCCGCTCACCACGCCATTGAGGGGATACCGGCGTTCGACAAGGGAACGCCGGGGTTGTAGTGCGAGCACGTCGTTGCTGCCGTGGTTGAGCGCCTCGACGCTGCCGGACTGCCCCCGCGGGCCGAACTGTTCGCAAGACGGCGCGACGCGCCTGGCTATATCTGCACGCGTGTGCCCAGTTCGACCACCGCGTTGTCCGGCAACCGGAAGAACCTGGCGACCCCGCTGGAGTTGCGGCTCAATGCTGCAAACAGGCGCTCACGCCAGTTCGCCATGCCGCCACCGGGAGTCGGCACCACCGTCTCGCGGCTGAGGAAGTAGCTGGTCTCGAAG